>NZ_JBYCLC010000022.1:0-27527 GCF_057473685.1 Mycobacterium sp. TH-M116
CGGCCGAAAACACCACCAACCCCCCACCAACACCCACTGGCACCCCGAAAAACTCCTCCACCACAAAAACAACGACAACGAAGACGACGGAAGCTGACCGCGCCCGCCAGCCCGTCAGCCCGTCAGCGTCGCCCGGATGCACACCGTGACGTACGGCAGCGCCAGTCCCGCCGAATTCGCCAGGGCCGGATGGGTGGTCAGCAACTCCCGCACCTCATCGAGTGTCCTGGTGCGGACCTCGGCCGGTGAGGTGATGCAGTAGCTGCGCGACGACACCAGATCGATCAACGCCTGCGGCGTCAGGTAATTCGTCCATTCCACGCGGCGGCGCTCCAGCGCGGTGAACGGTGCGGGCAGCGTCACGTCCAGCCGGTCGCCGTCGCCGTCGCTGCCGATGATGCGGCCCAGCTCGCGCACCCAACCGAGTCGTTCGTCGCGGGTGTTCCACACCAGGCCCAGCCGCCCACCGGGTCGCAGCACGCGGGCCGCCTCCGGTATCGCCCGGGCGGGATCCACCCAGTGCCATGCCTGGGCCACCAGCACGGCGTCAACACTGTTGTCGGGCAACGGAATCCCTTCCGCGGTACCCAACAGCGCCCGGGTTTGGGGCAGCGCGTCGCGCAACACCTCAAGCATGTCGGGGATCGGATCGACCGCCACCACGTCCAGACCGCGCTCGACCAGCCGGGTGGTCAACTTGCCCGTGCCCGCGCCCAGGTCGAGCACCTGGAGCCCACCGGCCGGCAACAGCCAGTCGATGGCCTCCGGTGGGTAGGACGGTCGGCCACGCTCGTATGCGGCGGCCGCCGAGCCGAACGACAGGGAGCGTTCCTGTCTCGAGCGGGTCACCGCCGGCACGCGCCTTCGCTCCCCCCTGACCGGGAGGCCAGGACGAGGGTCTTGCGGATCAACTCGCCGACCGCCTCGGACTCGACCAGGAAGCCGTCGTGCCCGCATCTGGAGTCGACGACCTGCAGGCCCGAGCAGCCCGGGAGTAGATCAGCCAACTCCTGCTGAAGGCGTAGCGGGTAGAGCCGGTCGGAGGTGATACCGCCGACCACGGCCGGCACCGGGCACCTGCGCAGAGCCTGGCGCACCCCGCCGCGACCGCGACCGATGTCGTGGCTGTTGAGCGCCTCGGTCAAGATCACGTAGCTGCCGGCGTCGAAGCGGGACAACAGCTTGTTGCCCTGATGCTCGAGGTAACTCTGCACGGCGTAACGGCCGCCGTGGAGCGGGTCCTCCTGTCCGGGATCGCCCTGGGCGTCGTTGGCGAACCGGGTGTCGAGCTCCATCTCGCCGCGGTAGGTCAGGTGCGCGAAACGGCGGGCGATCGTCAGCCCGTCCTCCGGTGTGCGTCCGCTGTCGTGGTAGTCGCCGCTCTGCCAGTTGGGGTCGGCCTTGATGGCCGCGATCTGAGTGGTCTGGGTGCCGATCTGGTCCGCGGTGGCGCGCGCGCCGACCGCCAGCAGCAGTCCCGCCCGGACCCGGTCGGGGTGACCGACCATCCACTCCAAAGCCCTTGCGCCGCCCATGGATCCACCGACAACGGCGGCGACCTCGTTGATGCCCAGCGCGGCCAGCGCGCAGATGTCGGCCTCGACCTGGTCGCGCACCGTGATCAGCGGAAACCGTGAACCCCAAGGCTTTCCGTCCCGGGCGCGCGAGCTGGGCCCGGTGGAGCCGCGGCAGCCGCCGAGCACGTTGGTGGCCACCGCGCACCAGCGATCGGTGTCGATCGGCGCACCCGGCCCGATCATGCCGTCCCACCAGCCGGGCGTGGGATGCCCGGGCCCGGCCGGCCCGCTGACGTGGGAGTCGCCGGTGAGCGCGTGCAGGACCACCACCACGTTGTCGCGCGTGGGGGAGAGCTCACCCCAGCGCTGGACGGCGATGCAGACGTCGTCGATCACCGCACCGCTTTCGGTGGTCAGCGCACCGATGTGGACGAAGCCGATCTCGCCCTCGGTGGGCAGCGTCTGGGTGGAGAACTCCGAGATCGTCATGTCAGCTCGCCTCAGCAGGCCGCCACCGCGTGCGGGTCGCCGCTGGACTGCGTCGATGGCCTCGTCCCACCGTATTTGCGGGCCGCGGCGAAACCCAGCTCGAGGTCGTCCAGGATGTCGTCGATGCCCTCGATGCCGACGGCCAGCCGCACCAGCCCAGGGCTGACGCCGGTGGACAGCTGCTCGGCCGGGCTCAGCTGGGCGTGGGTGGTCGACGCCGGGTGGATCACCAGCGAGCGCACGTCGCCGATGTTGGCGACGTGGCTGTGCAGCTTGAGCGCGTTGACGAACGCTTTACCGGCCTCGACGCCGCCGGCCAACTCGAACGAGAGGACCGCCCCGGTGCCTTTGGGCGCCAGCTTCTTTGCGCGCGCGTGCCACGGCGAGCCGGGCAGGCCCGCGTAGTTGACCGACAGCACGCCGTCATGGGCGGCCAGGAACTCGGCGACCCGCTGGGCGTTGGCGACGTGGCGCTCCATGCGCAGGCTCAGCGTCTCGATGCCCTGAGCGACCAGGAACGCGTTGAACGGCGAGGCGGCCGACCCGAGGTCGCGCAGCAGTTGCACGCGCGCCTTGAGCGCGAACGCCGGCGGCCCCAGCTCGGCGTACACCACGCCGTGGTAGCTCGGGTCGGGCGTGGTGAATCCGGGGAAGCGGCCCTGCGTCCAGTCGAACGTGCCGCCGTCGACGATGACGCCGGCGATCGCGGCGCCGTGTCCGCCCAGGTACTTGGTGGCCGAGTGCACCACGATGTCGGCGCCGTGGGCGAACGGCTGAATGAGGTAGGGCGTGGCGATGGTGTTGTCGACGATCAGTGGCACCCCGTTGGCGTGGGCGACCCCGGCGACGCCGGGGATGTCGAGCACGTCGATCTTGGGGTTGGAGATGGTCTCGCCGAAGAACGCCTTCGTGTTCGGCTTGGCCGCGGCCTGCCAGGAGTCCAGGTCGTCGGGGTCCGCGACGAAGGTGACCTCGATACCGAGCTTGGCCAGCGAGTAGTGCAGCAGGTTGTAGGTGCCGCCGTAGAGCCGCGGGCTCGCCACGATGTGGTCTCCGGCACACGCGACGTTCAATATGGCGAATGTCTCAGCAGCCTGCCCCGAGCTCAGGAACAGCGCCGCCACACCGCCTTCCAGGGCGGCGATGCGCTGTTCGACGACGTCGGTGGTCGGGTTGCCCAGCCGGGTGTAGATGTTGCCGGGCACCTCGAGGCCGAACAGTGCGGCGGCGTGCGCGGTGTCGTTGAAGGTGTAGGACGTGGTCTGGTAGATCGGCAGTGCACGGGCGTTGGTCGCCGAGTCGGGCCGCTGGCCGGCGTGGATCTGTTTCGTGTCGAAGGACCAGTGCGCGGTCGGATCGGCTTCATTGTTGGCGTCGTTAGCGCTGGTGCTGTTTTCGTTGCTCACGGATGGTTGCTTCCTGCTGGACATGGACGAATCGGGTATCGGGGACAGCCGCTGGCAACGTCACCACCGGTGACGTCAACCGGCGCGGCGGCCGGCTAACAACGACACGCGAGTCGACACGTACGCCGATCCGAAAGAGATGGCCGATCCGGATGAACCGGGTAGGTGATGCGCATCACGTTTCCCCTCTAGTCAGGGGTCCGTTGAGGCGGACCCGCGCTTGCCGCGCAGCCTGTGGCTACTAGACCTGGTCTTTCACCCGGGGCACCCCACCGCGGTTGGAGGGTTGCCGGCCAGCAAGCCGGGGCTTAGCGCTGGCGCTCATGACCGCTATGCAGCTTATCTCATACAGCCACGTGGATGCCAATAGGCCGGTCCGGTGGGCAGGTCAGCGCGCGGAACTGCGGGTCGACACCTGTCCAAACACCCTTGATAACGTGGCAGCCAGAACGCTCTAGCCCCATCAATCAATATCTGACCACGACGCCGGGAGATGGACCGTGTGCGCAGAACAGCCGACCATCGTCTACACGCTGACTGACGAAGCGCCGCTGCTGGCTACCTACGCGTTCCTGCCGATCGTGCGAGCCTTCGCCGAGCCGGCGGGCATCAAGATCGAGACGAGTGACATCTCGCTGGCCGCCCGGATCCTCGCCGAGTTCCCCGATCAACTGACCGAACAGCAGCGGGTGCCGGACGACCTGGCGGAACTGAGCGCGCTGACCAGGCTGCCCGACACCAACATCATCAAGTTGCCCAACATCAGCGCCTCGGTGCCCCAGCTGATCGCCGCCGTCAAGGAACTTCAGGGCAAGGGATTCAACATTCCGGACTTCCCGCAGAGCCCGAAGGCCGACGAGGAGAAGGAAATCCGCGCCCGCTACGGCAAATGCCTGGGCAGTGCGGTCAATCCACTACTGCGCCAAGGCAACTCGGACCGCCGCGCGCCCAAGGCCGTCAAGGAGTACGCGCGCAGGCACCCCCACAGCATGGGGGAGTGGTCACCGGCCTCGCGCACCCACGTCGCGACCATGCGCCACGGCGACTTCTACCACGGTGAGAAGTCGATGACGCTGGACCGCGCCCGCAACGTGAAGATGGTGCTTCAGACCAAGGGCGGGAAGACCCTCGAGCTCAAGGAGAAGGTCGAGCTCCGCGATGGCGACGTCATCGACAGCATGTTCATGAGCCGCAACGCCCTGGTCGAGTTCTACGAGGAACAGATGCGGGACGCCTATGAGACCGGCGTGATGTTCTCGCTCCACGTCAAGGCGACCATGATGAAGGTCTCGCATCCGATCGTCTTCGGCCACGCCGTGAAGGTCTTTTACCAGGACGCATTTGCCAAGCACCAGGAGCTCTTCGACGAACTCGGTGTCGATGTCAACAACGGGTTGGCCGATCTCTACAGCAAGATCGAGTCGCTGCCCGCGTCGCTGCATGAGGAGATCATCCGCGACCTGCACGCCTGCCACGAGCACCGCCCCGAGCTGGCGATGGTCGATTCGGCCAAGGGCATCACCAACTTTCATTCGCCCAGCGACGTGATCGTGGACGCGTCGATGCCTGCGATGATCCGTGCGGGCGGCAAGATGTGGGGCGCCGACGGGCGACAGAAGGACACCAAGGCCGTCAACCCCGAGTCGACCTTCTCCCGCATCTATCAAGAGATCATCAACTTCTGCAAGACCCACGGGCAGTTCGATCCGACGACGATGGGCACCGTGCCGAACGTCGGCCTGATGGCGCAGGAGGCCGAAGAGTACGGCTCGCACGACAAGACGTTCGAGGTTCCCGAAGACGGCGTCGCCAACATCGTCGACCTCGACACCGGGGAGGTCCTGCTCACCCAGAACGTCGAGGAAGGCGACATCTGGCGGATGCCTGTCGTCACGGACGAAGCGATCCGCGACTGGGTCAAGCTGGCCGTCACGCGCGCGCGAAACTCGGGCATGACGGTGGTGTTCTGGCTGGACACCGAGCGGCCGCACGAGGTAGAGCTGCGCAAGAAGGTCAAGGAGTACCTGAAGGAGCACGACACCGAGGGTCTCGAAATCCAGATCATGCCGCAGGTGTGGGCCATGCGCTACACGCTGGAGCGTGCGATGCGCGGGCGGGACACCATCGCCGCGACCGGAAACATCCTGCGCGACTACCTCACCGATCTGTTCCCGATCCTCGAGCTGGGCACCAGCGCCAAGATGCTGTCCATCGTGCCGCTGATGTCCGGAGGCGGAATGTACGAGACCGGGGCGGGCGGTTCGGCGCCGAAGCACGTCCACCAACTCGTCGAGGAAAATCATCTACGCTGGGATTCCCTCGGTGAGTTCCTGGCTCTGGGAGCGTGTTTCGAAGACATCGGGATCAAGACCGACAACGAGCGCGCCAAGGTCCTGGGTAAGACGTTGGACGTGGCGATCGGCAAGTTGTTGGAGAACAACAAGAGTCCGTCGCGCAAGACCGGCGAACTCGACAACCGCGGCAGCCAATTCTACCTGGCGTTCTACTGGGCCCAGCAACTCGCCGCGCAATCCGACGACGAAGAGTTGCGCGAGCATTTCGCGGCGCTGGCCGACGAGTTGAGCCGCGCCGAGGACGTCATCGTGGCCGAACTCGCGTACGCGCAGGGTGAGGCGGTCGACATCGGCGGCTACTATCGCCCGGACACCGAGAAGACGACTGCAGTGATGCGGCCGAGTAAAACATTCAATGAAGTGCTGGCCGCTTCGCAAGGCTGAGGGCCGCGAGAGAAAGTCGAACTCGATATGACAGGCGAATCCAAGATCAAGGTCAAAGGGCCGGTAGTAGAGCTCGACGGCGACGAGATGACTCGCGTCATCTGGAAGCTCATCAAGGACAGGCTGATCCTGCCGCACCTCGACATCAACCTGGATTACTACGACCTGGGCATCGAGCACCGGGACCGCACCAACGACCAGGTCACCATCGATGCCGCCTACGCGATCAAGAAGCACGGGGTGGGCGTCAAATGCGCGACCATCACTCCCGACGAGGCCCGCGTCTCCGAGTTCAACCTGAAGAAAATGTGGCTCTCCCCGAACGGGACCATTCGCAACATCCTGGGCGGCACCATCTTCCGCGAACCCATTGTGATTTCCAATGTGCCGCGGCTGGTGCCGGGCTGGACCAAGCCGATCGTGATCGGCCGCCACGCGTTCGGGGACCAGTACCGGGCCACCAACTTCAAGGTCGACAAGCCCGGCACCGTGACGCTGACGTTCACCCCCTCCGACGGCAGCCAGCCGATGGTGCACGAGGTGGTGACCATCCCCGAGGACGGCGGTGTCGTGATGGGGATGTACAACTTCAAGGACTCCATCCGGGACTTCGCGCGCGCCTCGTTGACCTACGGCCTGAACGCCAAGTGGCCGGTGTATCTGTCCACCAAGAACACCATCCTCAAGGCCTACGACGGCATGTTCAAGGACGAGTTCCAGCACATCTACGAAACCGAGTTCAAGGACAAGTTCGAAGCCGAGGGGCTCACCTACGAGCACCGGCTGATCGACGACATGGTCGCGGCGTGCCTGAAGTGGGAGGGCGGCTACGTCTGGGCCTGCAAGAACTACGACGGTGACGTCCAGTCCGACACCGTCGCGCAGGGCTACGGGTCGCTGGGGCTGATGACCTCGGTGCTGATGACCGCCGATGGCAAGACGGTGGAGGCCGAAGCGGCGCACGGCACGGTGACCCGGCACTTCCGGCAGTACCAGGCCGGCAAACCGACCTCCACCAACCCGATCGCGTCGATCTTCGCCTGGACGCGCGGTCTGCAGCACCGCGGCAAGCTCGACAACACACCGGAGGTGTGCGAGTTCGCGCAGACGGTCGAGGATGTCGTCATCGCCACGGTCGAGGGCGGCAAAATGACCAAGGACCTGGCCATTCTCATCGGTCCCGACCAGGAGTGGCAGCAGAGCGAGGAGTTCCTCGACTCGATCGCCGAGAACCTGGACAAGGAGCTGGCCAACTAGGCCTGGGCCTGTCGGCGGCCCGGGCCGGCGGCGCACTCCTCGAGGAAGCCGGTGATCACCCGGGCGACGCGGTCGGGCGCCTCGAACATCGGGATGTGGCCCACGCCGTCGAGCCGGGTGACCTTGTGCCCGTCGGGCAGGTGGGCGGTGAAGTGGCGGCTGAACCTGGGTGCGGGCACCACCCGGTCCTTCTCGCAGATCACCAGGTGCGCCGGCACGGCGTTCTCCGCGAGTTCCCGCAGCCCGTGCAGCAGCAGCGACTTGACGAGGAGCTGGAAGTAGGCGGGGCAGTGGGCGACGTCGTCGATGCAGCCCAGCAGTTGCTCCTCGCCGACCCCGTCGGGTGAGGCGCTGATCGCATAGGTGGCCAGCCGCCGGCTCAACGGCAGGCGCATCACGCGGGGTCCGAACAACCAGGCCAGCACCAGCAGCGGGATGCCCAGGACGAACTTGGCGATCACCTCGAACTTGTGCGGGCTCCACCGCGTCCAGCCTCCGGCGGGCGCGATGCCGGTGACGGTGCGCGCCCGACCGCGCCGCTCCAGTTCGAAGGCGACCCAGCCGCCCAGCGAGTTGCCGACGATGTGGGCGTCTTCCCAGCCCAGCTGGTCCATCTGCCGCTCGACATGATCGGCCAGCACCGCCGAGGACAAAAACCAGGTATCGGCCTTGGGTCCGCCGTTGTGGCCGGCCATCGTCGGTGCGAACACCTCGTAGCGGCCCGTGTCGGCCAGCCGCCTGGCCACGTCCTCCCACACCGCCTGCGACAGCAGGAACGGGTGCAAAAGTACGACCGGCTCCCTGGATCCGCCGGAACCCAGATGGATCGGTGGACGACTTCCCGTGCTGATCCCCATACCCGCCGACAGTAAAGGCGGTACCGCCGGTACCGCAACCGGGCGTCCGCGGGGTGCCGCCGGTGGCTGAGGGTGGCCGAGGGTGGCCGAGAGTGGCCGAGGGAGGCCGCCGGTGGCTGAGGGACGCCGAGGCCCCGCATGAAAAGATCTCAGACATCATGAGCACAGCCCCCGGACCCCGCCGGATTTTCTCCGGCGTACAGCCCACGTCCGACTCGCTTCACCTCGGCAACGCGCTGGGCGCCGTCACGCAGTGGGTCGCGCTGCAAGACGACCACCCGGACGAATACGACGCGTTCTTCTGCGTGGTGGACCTGCATGCCATCACCGTCGCGCAGGATCCCGAGGCGCTGCGCCGCCGCACCCTGGTCACCGCCGCCCAATACCTGGCGCTGGGCATCGACCCCGGCCGCAGCACCGTGTTCGTGCAAAGCCACGTGCCCGCCCACACCGAGCTGGCTTGGGTGCTGGGCTGCTTCACCGGCTTCGGGCAGGCGGCCCGGATGACGCAGTTCAAGGACAAGTCCGCACGCCAGGGCAGCGACTCGACCACCGTGGGCCTGTTCACCTACCCGGTGCTGCAGGCCGCCGACGTGCTGGCCTACGACACCGATCTGGTCCCGGTGGGTGAGGATCAGCGCCAGCACCTCGAGTTGGCGCGCGACGTCGCCCAGCGGTTCAACGCCCGCTTCCCGGACACCTTCGTGGTTCCCGACGTGCTGATCCCCAAGTCCACCGCCAAGATCTACGACCTGGCCGACCCCACGTCGAAGATGAGCAAGTCGGCGGTCACCGACGCCGGATTGATCAACCTGCTCGACGATCCGGCCAAGTCCGCCAAGAAGATCCGCTCGGCAGTGACCGACAGCGAGCGCGAGATCCGGTTCGACCCCGAGGCCAAGGCGGGCGTGTCCAACCTGCTGACCATCCAGTCGGCGGTCACCGGCGTCGGCGTCGGCACGCTGGTCGAGAACTACGCCGGCCGCGGCTACGGCGACCTGAAGAAGGACACCGCCGAGGCGGTCGTCGAGTTCGTCGGCCCGATCAAGGCCCGCGTCGACGAATTGCTGGCAGAGCGCAGCGAACTGGAGGCCGTCCTGGCGGCCGGAGCGCAGCGCGCCGCGGGGGTGGCGGGCAAAACGGTCCAGCGGGTCTACGATCGGCTGGGATTCCTTCCGCGACGGAGGTAGCGCGTTTCCTATGGGCGAACCGGGCAGGCCTGGACTCCTCGATCGGCTGCGGACCCGGCACCCCCGCTTCGACCACCTGATGCGGGCCTATCGGCGCTTCGACGACCGCAATGGCGGGTTCTTCGCCGCCGGCCTGACCTATTACACGGTTTTCGCGCTGTTCCCCTTGCTCATGGTCGGTTTCGCGGTCTTCGGGTTCGTGCTGGCCCGCCGACCTCAGCTGCTGGGTGCCATCGACGACCACATCCGGTCCCAGGTGTCCGGGCCGCTGGGTGACCAGTTGCTCGACCTGATGAACTCGGCGATCGACGCCCGGGCGTCCGTCGGCGTCATCGGCCTGGCCACGGCGCTCTGGGCGGGCCTGAGCTGGATATCGCATCTGCGTCAGGCGCTGACCGAGATGTGGTGGGAGCAGCGGCTCGGGTCGCCGGGCTTCGTGCGCAACAAACTGTCCGACCTGCTGGCACTGTTGGGCACGTTCGCGGTGACCACGGCCACCATCGGCGTCACCACCCTAGGGCACGCCGCGCCCCTGGACGCCGTTGTGAGATGGCTTGGCATACCGAGACTTGTGGTTTTCGACTGGTTGTTCTGGCTGATTTCCATCGTGATCTCGACGGCGGTGTCGTGGCTGTTGTTCACCTGGATGATTGCGCGCCTGCCACGCCAGAAGGTGGGCTTCGTCGACTCGGCCCTGTCGGGCTTGGCGGCGGCGATGGGCTTCGAACTGTTCAAACAGGCAGGGTCGGTCTATCTGAAGGTGGTCCTGCGCAGCCCGGCCGGCGCCACCTTCGGCCCGGTGCTGGGCCTGATGGTGTTCGCCTACATCACGGCCTATCTCGTCCTGTTCTGCACCGCCTGGGCGGCCACCGCGTCGACGGACCCGCGTTCCCGGCCCGTGTGTCCGCCCGCGCCCGCGATCATCTCCCCGCGGTTGCAGCGCGACGAGGGCCTGCGCACGCGCCAGACGGCGACCGCGATGGCGGTGGGGGCCGTCGGCGCGCTGGCCTTCTCCCGGTTGACCCGCCGACCGCGTCAACCGCGCTCGGGCATCCGCCAGCCGCCGCGGACCATGACGGCGACGACGTGCCAATCCCGATCCAGCACAACCAGATCGGCGTCGTAGCCGGTCCGCAGGACGCCGACGCGCGGCATGCCCAGGGTCCGCGCCGGTGTTGCGGCGGTCACCTGCACCGCTTCGGCCAGTCCGGAGCGCCCCGCCACCGTGCGAAAAAGCCGGTCCATGGTTGCGGTGCTCCCGGCGATCGTGTCCGACCCGCGGACCCGCGCTACCCCGGAGACCACCTCGACCGGTACCGCCCCGAGCCGGAAAGTGCCGTCGCCGCAACCGGCCGCCGCGATGGCGTCGGTCACGACGGCGACCCGCTCTGGCCCCACGGCGGTCAGCACCGCGTCCACGACGGCCGGATGCAGGTGCACGCCGTCGGCGATGAGCTCGACGGTCACGCCCGGGTCCCTCAGCAGAGCCAGCGCCGGTCCGGGCGCGCGGTGGTGCAGCGGCGGCATCGCGTTGAACAGATGCGTGCCGACCGTGGCGCCCAGGCCGATCGCGTGTCTGGTCTGCTCATAGGTGGCATCCGAATGCCCTATGGCCACAACGACACCCGCGTCGAGGAAACGCCGGATCGCCTCGTCGCCACCGGGCCGTTCGGGTGCCAGCGTGACCATCCGGATGGTGCCGGCGCCAGCGTCGAGGACGGCGTCGATTTCGGCGGGGTCCGGGTCACGCAGCTGGCTGCGGTCGTGCGCGCCGCACCGTGCCGCGCTCAGCCACGGACCCTCGAGGTGGATCCCCGCGACGGTGCTCCGCCGGGCGGCGTCGGCCAGCGCGTGGATACCGGCGAGCAGCTCCGCCGGTGCGGCGCTGACCAGGCTGGCCATTGTCGTGGTGGTGCCGTGCCGCAGGTGGAAAGCCGCGGCGTCGCCGATCTCCTGCGACACGGCGTAGGAAGCGCCGCCCCCGCCGTGTACGTGCATGTCGACAAACCCTGGCACCACCACCGAATCGGGGAGGTCGTCGTCGGGCGGGCGGGGCGGCGGACCGCTCCCGCACCCCAGAATCCGCCCGCCGGAGGTTTCCAGCCATCCGGGCCGGCGGATCCGCCCGTCGAGGACCATGGTTCCCGCACTGATCAGGGGCATGGGTTGTCCCAGCGTCCGCCGTTCTCCCAGAAATGCCGGATGTCCTCCAGCTGGCGGCCTTTGGTCTCCGGCGCATAGCGGTAGACGACACCGAACGCGACCACCGCCAGAACCGCGAACACCGCGAAAGACCCGGCGCCGCCGAGGGAGTGCAGCATGGTCAGGAAGACGGCGGCCACGATCGCGTTGGCCACCAGGTTCGAGGTCAGCATCGTGCTCGAACCGATGGACCGCAGCCGCGTCGGGAAGCTCTCACTGGCGTAGACCCAGCCCAGTGAGCCGAAACCCAGGGTGAATCCGACGATGAACAGCAGCACGCCGGCGAAGCCGAGAACCGCGCCGCCCACGCCCCGCCCGAACGCGACCATCAAGACGGCGTCGGCGGCGATCATCATCGCGATGCCGCACAACAGGATCGGGCGCCGGCCCAGCCGGTCGACCAGCAGCAGCGCCGTGAGCACGGCCCCCAGGCCGGCGACCTGAACCAGGGCCGGCAACCCCAGCAGCGCGAAATCGCCGGTGAACCCCATGGCCTCGAACAGCCGGGGGCTGTAGTAGACGATCCCGTTGATGCCGGTGATCTGGATCAGGAAGCCGAGCGCGACGACGAACAGGGTCGCCCGCAGATACGGCGCCCGCAGCATCTCGGCCATGCCGCCTGCGGTCCCCGCCGAGCCTTCGCCCACCGCGCGGCCGATCTCGGCGAGTTCGCCCTCGACGTCCGCGGCGGGCTGGACCCGCAGCAGCGCCGCGCGGGCGTCGTCGGTCCGGCCCTTCATCACGTACCACCGCGCGGTGTCGGGCATGCGGATCAGCAACGGCAGCAACAGCATTGCGGGCACCGCGGCCAGCCCCAGCATCCAGCGCCAGCTTTGGCTCCCGGCCAACAGGTACGCGGTGAGGTAGCCGACGATGAGCCCGCTGACGGTGGCCAGCTGGTAGGCGGTCAGCAGCGACCCGCGCACCGCCGCCGGAGCCGACTCCGCGACGTAGACCGGCACCACCACGATCGATACGCCGACGGTCAGACCAAGCAGGAACCGGGCCGTCAGCAGCATCGTCAGCGACACCGACAACGCACCGAGCACCGCGAACGCCGCGTAGGCTGCCACCAGCAGCACCACCGACCGCTTGCGCCCGATCGCGTTGGCCAGTACGCCGGCACCCAGCGCGCCGGCGATCTGGCCGATCACCGCCATGGTCGTCAACAGTTCCTGCTGTCGCGTCGTGAGCCCGAACTCGCCGGTGACGAACAGTTGGACGCCGGCGATGATGGACAGGTCGTAGCCGTAGACGACGCCGACGCTGGCGGCGGTCAACCCGACCCGCAGGCCCCCGCGCCGGGTGCTCAACGATGTTGCGGCCGGCGGTTCACCGACCGCGCCGCCAGGATCAGCCCGAAAACGACGATCGCGCCGATGACGCCCACCCCGACCCGCACCGGTACCGCGTCCGCCGTCGTCATGAACCCGGCGGCCTGCGCCCGGCCCGCGCGCTCGGCGGCAGCGTCGGGCCTGGCGGGCGCCAGCGCGGGGTCGGGCGCGATCAGCGAGCCGACCTGGGTGCCCGGCGGGGTGGCGAAGCCGTAGTCGAGCAGGTGCGCGGCCTGCTCCCACGGGGCGATGGGCTGCCGGGTTCCGTGCAGCAGCACCGCCACCAGCCGTCGTCCGTCGTGGTTGGCCGCGCCGACGAAGGTCTGACCGGCGTCGTCGGTGTAACCGGTCTTCCCGCCCAGCGCGCCGGGATAGTTGTAGAGCAGCTTGTTGTCGTTCTCCAACTCGTAACCGGGGTGGTCGTCGTGGCCGGGGAAGTCGAAGGTCTTGGTCGCGACGATGTCGGCGAAGACGGGGTTCTGCCAGGCGTAGCGATAGAACAGGCCGATGTCGTAGGCCGAGGTGCTCATGCCCGGGCCGTCCAGCCCGGAGGGCGTCGCCACCCGGGTGTCGCGGCCGCCGAGCTTGGCGGCCAGCACATTGATCTTCTCCAGCGCCTGCTGCATCCCGCCGAGCTGCATGGCCAGCGCGTGCGCGGCGTCGTTGCCCGAGTGCATCAGCAGCCCGTGCAGCAGCTGGTTGACCGTGTACACCCCGCCTTCGCTGACCCCGACCTTGGTGCCCTCGACGGCCGCGTCCTCGGCGGTGCCGGGGACCGGCTTGTTCTCGTCGAGTGTGTTGATGGCTACCATCGCGACCAGGACCTTGATGACGCTGGCCGGGCGGTGCCGCGCGTGCGGGTCCTTGGCGGCGATGACCGCACCGCTGTCGAGATCGGCCACCAGCCAGGCGTCCGCGGAGACGTCGGTGGGCAGCAGCGGCGTGTCGGGCGCGATCACGACGCCGCAGCTGCCGAGCGCCTCGCCGCCGACCGGCTTCGGGGGCACCGCCAGTGGCATCGGTGGGTCGCCGGCCTGGGGGACTTCCGACGAGTCCACCGCGGGCGGGGTGGACACCTTGTACGGGCAGTTCGGCCCCGCGTCGCGCAGGGGTTCGGCGCTCACCGCGGGCGCACCCAGGGCGGCCGGGGCCGCCATCATGAAGATCGCCGCTACCAGGCACGACGCACAACGTATAACCCTCATCGTCTGTGCAGACTAGGCGATCGGGCGGCCGATCCCCGGGAGCCGCGCTGTGACTAGTGGGACAGAAGTTACTCGCTAGAGCCGCTTGCCGGCCTCCGTCAGCACGTCGCGCAGGATCGACTCGATCGCGTCGAACTCGGCCTGACCGCTGATCAGCGGCGGCGCCAGTTGGATGACGGGGTCGCCGCGGTCGTCGGCGCGGCAGTACAGGCCCGCCTCGAACAGCGCCGGAGACAGGTAGCCGTGCAGCAGCCGCTCGCAGTCGGCGTCGCTGAAGGTCTCCTTGGTCGCCTTGTCCTTGACCAGTTCGATGCCGTAGAAGTAGCCCTCGCCGCGCACATCGCCGACGATGGGCAGGTCGTACAGCTTCTCCAAGGTGGTGCGGAAGGCCGGCGCGTGGTGCCTGACCCGGTCGTTGAGCCCCTCGCGTTCGAAGATGTCCAGGTTGGCCAGCCCCACTGCAGCCGACACCGGGTGCCCCCCGAACGTATAGCCGTGCGGGAAGACGGTTTTGCCGTCGTTGAACGGCTCGAATAGTTTCTCACCGGCGATCATCGCGCCGAGCGGCGAGTAGCCCGACGTCATGCCCTTGGCGCAGGTGATCATGTCGGGCACGTAGCCGAAGTCGTCACAGGCGAACATCGACCCGATCCGGCCGAACGCGCAGATCACCTCGTCGGACACCAGCAGCACGTCGTAGTCGTCGCAGATCTCGCGCACCCGTTCGAAATACCCCGGGGGCGGCGGGATCGCGCCCCCCGCGTTCTGCACGGGCTCCAGGAACACCGCGGCGACGGTGTCGGGCCCCTCGAACTCGATCGCCTCGCCGATCCTGTCGGCGGCCCACCGCCCGAAGTCCTTGGCGTCGTTGGCAAATGGCTCGGGTGCGCGGTAGAAGTTCGTGTTGGGCACCCGGAACCCCCCGGGTGCCACGGGCTCGAACGGCGCCTTGTACGCCGGCAGGCCGGTGATGGCCAGCGCGCCGTGGGTGGTGCCGTGGTAGGCGATCGAGCGCGAGATCACCTTGTGCTTTCCGGGTTTGCCGGTGAGCTTGAAGTACTGCTTGGCCAGCTTCCACGCGGTTTCGACGGCCTCGGTGCCGCCGGTGGTGAAGAACACGCGGTTCAGATCGCCCGGAGCGTGGTGGGCGAGGCGCTCGGCGAGCTCGATCGCGGCCGGGTGCGCGTAGCCCCAGAGCGGGAAGAACGCCAGCTTCTGCGCCTGGTGGGCGGCGGCCTCGGCGAGTTCGGTGCGCCCATGGCCGACCTGCACCACGAACAGCCCGGACAGCGCGTCCAGGTAGCTTTTGCCGCGGTCGTCGTAGATGGTGACGCCCTCGCCGCGGGTGATGATCGGATGCGTGACGTCCGGGCCGTGCCGGGCGAAATGCAGCCAAAGGTGATCCGTCATCTCGCCCGCGAGCCTAGCGGTAGGCGCCGGCCGTGACCTGAGTGCGGGGGGTGGGGGGCAATTCGAGGCGCCCCCGGCGCGCGTGACAACGCCGAGCGTCACGCCAGCGTGGCGTTCGGCGCCCACCGCCACGCTGGCGTGACGCTCGGCGCGAAGGGGCAAGCTCAGCGCGAAGGGGCAAGCTCGGCGCGCAGGGGCAAGCTCGGCGCGAAGGGGCAAGCTCAGCGCGAGAACATCAGCGCGCGCTTGACCTCCTGGATGGCCTTGGTGACCTCGATGCCGCGTGGGCAGGCCTCGGTGCAGTTGAACGTGGTGCGGCAGCGCCACACACCGTCGACCTCGTTGAGGATGTCGAGGCGTTCGGCGGTGGCCTCGTCGCGGCTGTCGAAGATGAACCGGTGCGCGTTGACGATCGCGGCGGGGCCGTAGTAGCTGCCCTCGTGCCAGAACACCGGGCAGCTGGTGGTGCAGGCCGCACACAGGATGCACTTGGTGGTGTCGTCGTAGCGGGCGCGGTCGGCCGGGCTCTGGATGCGTTCCCGCGTCGGGGGATTGCCGGTGGTGACCAGGTACGGCTTCACCGCCCGGTAGGCGTCGAAGAACGGTTCCATGTCGACCACGAGGTCCTTTTCCACCGGCAGCCCACGGATCGGCTCGACGGTGACGGTCAGCCCCTTTCCGGGCTTCCTCGGCTTGTCCCCCAGCAGGTCGCGCATCAGCACCTTGCAGGCCAACCGGTTGACGCCGTTGACACGCATCGCGTCCGAGCCGCACACCCCGTGCCCGCAAGAGCGCCGGAAGGTCAGCGTCCCGTCCAGGTAGCTCTTGATGTAGATCAGCAAGTTCAGCAGCCGGTCACTGGGCAGGCAGGGCACCCGGAAGCTCTGCCAGCCAGCCGTTTCGGTGAACGCGTCGGGCTGGTCGGGGTTGAACCGGGCGATCTTGACCGTCACGAGCACCGCGCCCTCGGGGACCGGCGGCAGTGGCAGCTGCGAGGTCGGCTCGGCGTCTGCTGCCATCAGTACTTCCGTTCCTTGGGTTCGTAGCGGGTCTGCACGACGGGCTTGAAGTCCAGCGTGATGTCGGACAGCAGGTCGGTGCCCTGTTTATCGGCCCCGATTTCACCCCCGATGTCCTTGTAGGCCATCGTGTGGCGCATGTAGTTGGCGTCGTCGCGGTTGGGGTAATCCTGGCGGGCGTGCCCGCCGCGGGACTCCTTGCGGTTCAGCGCGCCGGCCACGGTGACCTCGGCGAGCTCCAGCAGGAAACCCAGCTCGATGGCCTCCAGCAAGTCGCTGTTGAACCTTTTACCCCTGTCGTGCAGGGAGATTCGAGAATACCGCTCCTTGAGGGCGTGGATGTCGGTCAGCGCCTGCTTCAGCGTATCCTCGGTGCGGAACACCGCGGCGTTGTTGTCCATCGTCTGCTGCAGGGCCCCGCGAATGTCGGCGACGCGCTCGCTGCCCCGCTCGGAGAGGATGTCGCGCACCCAGCCGACGACCATCGCCTCGGGGTTCGGCGGCATGTCGACGAAGCCGTGGTCGCGCGCGTAAGCGGCCGCGGCGATGCCGGCCCGGCGCCCGAACACGTTGATGTCCAGCAGCGAGTTGGTGCCCAGCCGGTTGGCGCCGTGCACCGACACGCACGCGCACTCCCCGGCCGCGTACAGCCCCGGGACGGTGGATGCGTTGTCCCGCAACACCTGTCCGGTGACCGTCGTCGGGATGCCGCCCATCACGTAGTGGCACGTCGGGTAGACCGGGATGGGCTCGTGCACCGGGTCCACGCCCAGGTAGGTGCGGGCGAACTCGGTGACGTCGGGCAGCTTGGCATTGAGCACGTCCTCGCCGAGGTGGCGCACGTCGAGGTAGACGTAGTCCTTGTGCGGGCCGGCGCCGCGGCCCTCCAGGACCTCCAGCACCATCGAGCGGGCGACGATGTCGCGCGGCGCCAGGTCGACGATCGTGGGGGCGTAGCGCTCCATGAAGCGCTCGCCCTCGCCGTTGAGCAGCCGGCCCCCCTCGCCGCGTACGGCCTCGGAGATCAGGATGCCCAGGCCGGCCAGGCCGGTCGGATGAAACTGGTGAAACTCCATGTCCTCCAAGGGAAGTCCCTTGCGGAACACGATCCCGATGCCGTCACCGGTCAGCGTGTGCGCATTCGAGGTGGTCTTGTACATCCGGCCCGACCCGCCGGTGGCGATCACCACGGCCTTGGCACCGAAGACGTGGATCTGTCCGGTCGCCAGCTCGTAGGCGACCACGCCGGTGGCCACCGGGCCGCCCGGGGTCTGGGTGAGAACGAGGTCGAGTGCGTAGAACTCGTTGAAGAACTGCACGTCGTGGCGGACGCAGTTCTGGTAGAGCGTCTGCAGGATCATGTGGCCGGTCCGGTCGGCGGCGTAGCACGCGCGGCGCACCGGGGCCTTGCCGTGCTCGCGGGTGTGCCCGCCGAAGCGGCGCTGGTCGATGCGGCCCTCGGGGGTGCGGTTGAACGGCATCCCCATCTTCTCCAGGTCGAGCACCGCGTCGATGGCTTCGCGGCACATGATCTCCACGGCGTCCTGGTCGGCGAGGTAGTCGCCGCCCTTGACGGTGTCGAACGTGTGCCACTCCCAGTTGTCGTCCTCGACATTGGCCAGCGCCGCGCACATGCCGCCCTGCGCGGCGCCGGTGTGGCTGCGGGTCGGGTACAGCTTGGTCAGCACCGCGGTGCGCACGCGCGGACCCGCCTCCACGGCCGCCCGCATCCCGGCACCGCCGGCGCCGACGATCACCACGTCGTATCGGTGTTGGGAGATCACGCCTGCCCTCTCAAATTTTGACCCTCTCAGATGTTGGGGTCGAAGGTCAGCAGCACGTAGGTGCCAAGCACCAGCGTGAACAGCATCGACACCGCCAGCAGCGAGTTCAGCCAGAACCGGGTTCCGTCCTTGCGGCTGTAGTCGTCGATGATGACGCGCAGGCCGTTGCCGCCGTGCAGCTGCGCCAGCCACAGCAGCAGCAGGTCCCACGTCTGCCAGAACGGCGACCCCCAGCGCTGCGCCACATAGTTGAAGTCGATGCGGTACACCCCGTCGTCCCACATCAGCATCACGAACAGGTGCCCGATCGCCAGGAACACCAGCGCGATACCGGAGAACCTCATGAACAGCCACGCGTATTTCTCGAAGTTTCCGACGCCGGGGCGCCGCCGCGGGGCGCGCGGGTTGTCCAGGCCGGCGGGGCGGCTCATCGGGGTTGCGTCATCATGTGGATGCCCATCACCACCCCGGCCGGGACGATGAGCAGCAGGAAGACGACGCCGACGACCCACAGCATCAGTCTCTGGTGGCGCGTCCCCTCGGACCAGAAGTCGATCAGGATGACCCGGATCCCGTTGAGCGCGTGGTACAGCACGGCGGCGACCAGTCCGAACTCCATCAGGCCCACGACCGGCGTCTTGTAGCTCGCGACCATCTCGTCGTAGGCCTGCGGGGCCACCCGCACCAGTGCGGTGTCCAGGACGTGGACGAACAGGAAGAAGAAGATCGTTGCGCCGCTGATGCGATGCAGCACCCACGACCACATGCCGGGGTCGCCCCGATACAGGGTGCGGGGCGGCCGCCGCCTGCGTCCCGCCTGCACCGGGCCCGCGGTCGACGCCTGCGTACTCGACACTGTGTTCACCGCCTTCCCGGAATTTCCAGCCTAACCCGGCCGCGTTGCGGCCCGGGTTAGGGTGGCTTACTCACGTCGAGCGTCGGTGAACGGGGTGCGCTGTGCCAGAGTTGGACTGGAATGCATTGCGCTGCAAAGCAATTGATGTCTCGGCCTACGCGTACGCGCCGTATTCGCGCTTCGCGGTGGGTGCGGCGGCGCTGGTCGACGACGGCCGGGTGGTCATCGGCTGCAATGTGGAGAATGTCTCCTATGGCCTGGGTCTCTGCGCCGAGTGCTCGGTGGTGTCCGCGCTGTACGCGACGGGAGGCGGGCGCCTGGTCGCCCTGTCCTGCGTCGACGCGACGGGGGCGCCGCTGATGCCGTGCGGGCGGTGCCGTCAGGTGCTGCTCGAGCACGGCGGCCCCGGGTTGCTGATCGACCATCCTGCCGGGCCTCGCCGGCTCGGCGACCTGCTGCCCGACGCTTTCGGTCCCGACGACCTGGCTCGTTCATGACGTTCGACGCCCCGACGGTGATCAGGACCAAGCGCGACGGCGGCCGACTCTCCGATGCCGCCATCGACTGGGTGATCGACGCCTACACCCACGGCGCCGTCGCCGCCGAACAGATGTCGGCGCTGCTGATGGCGATCGTGTGGCGCGGCATGGACCGCGCCGAGATCGCGCGGTGGACCGCGGCGATGCTGGCCTCGGGCGCGCGGCTCGACTTCACCGACCTGCCCGTCCCGACCGTCGACAAGCACTCCACCGGCGGGGTCGGCGACAAGATCACCCTGCCGCTCGTGGCCGTCGTCGCGGCCTGCGGGGCGGCGGTGCCCCAGGCGTCGGGCCGCGGGCTCGGGCACACCGGCGGCACCCTGGACAAGCTGGAGTCCATCGCCGGGTTCACCGCCGAACTGTCCAATCGGCGCGTGCGCGAACAGCTTCGGCAGGTCGGCGCGGCGATCTTCGCCGCCGGCGAGCTGGCCCCAGCCGACGCCAAGCTGTACGCGTTGCGCGACATCACCGGCACCGTCGAGTCGCCGCCGCTGATCGCCAGCTCGGTGATGAGCAAGAAGCTGGCCGAGGGGGCGGGTGCGCTGGTGCTCGACGTGAAGGTCGGCTCCGGGGCGCTGACGTCCTCGCCGGCGCAGGCCCGGGAGCTGGCGCACATCATGGTCGAGCTGGGTGCGGCCCACGGGGTGCCCACCCGCGCGCTGCTGACGGACATGAACACCCCGCTGGGCGCGACTGTCGGCAACGCGCTCGAGGTCACCGAGTCGCTGGAGGTGCTGGCCGGCGGCGGCCCTCCGGACGTGGTGGAGCTGACGTTGGCGCTGGCCGCAGAGATGCTGCAGCTCGCCGGGATCGACGGCCGCGACCCCGCCCGGACGCTGCGCGACGGCACCGCGATGGACTTGTTCCGCCGGCTGGTCGCCGCCCAGGGCGGGGACTTGTCGGTACCGCTGCCCATCGGTGCGCATTCCGAGACCCTGACCGCCGCCCGGGGCGGCACAATGGGCGATATCGACGCGATGGCGGTGGGTATGGCGGCTTGGCGGCTCGGGGCGGGGCGATCCCGCCCCGGCGGGGCCGTGCAGCCGGGTGCCGGCATCAGGATCCACCGCCGCCCGGGGGAGCCGGTGGCGCCGGGGGCTCCGCTGTTCACGCTCTACACCGACACCCCCGAACGTCTCGGCGCCGCGATCGCCGAGCTGGACGGCGGCTTCGGGGTCGGCGACACACCCCCGCAGCCCAGGCCACTGATCATCGAACGGATCCTTACATGAGCGACCTGGACCTCGAGCAGATCGCGAAGGCACCCAAGGCCCTGCTGCACGATCACCTCGACGGGGGCCTGCGCCCGTCGACCGTGATCGACATCGCCGGTGCGACCGGCTACGACGGGCTGCCCGCCACCGACGTCGACGAGCTGGCGACCTGGTTTCGCACCCGCTCGCACAGCGGTTCGCTGGAGCGCTACCTCGAACCGTTCTCGCACACGGTGGCCGTGATGCAGACCCCCGACGCGCTGTACCGCGTGGCCCACGAATGCGTGGAGGACCTGGCCGCCGATGCGGTGGTCTACGCCGAGATCCGGTTCGCCCCCGAGCTGCACATCGACCGCGGGATGTCCTTCGACGAGATCGTCGACGCCGTGCTGACCGGCTTCGTCGACGGGGAGAAGGCCTGCGCCGACGCGGGCCGCCCGATCGTGGTGCGGCTGCTGGTCACCGCCATGCGTCACGCCGCGGTGTCCCGCGAGATCGCCGAGCTGGCGATCCGCTGGCGGGACCGGGGCGTCGTCGGGTTCGACATCGCCGGGGCCGAGGCCGGCAACCCGCCGACGCGGCACCTGGACGCGTTCGAGTACATGCGGGACAACAACGCGCGCTTCACGATCCACGCCGGTGAGGCGTTCGGGCTGCCGTCCATCCATGAGGCGATCGCGTTCTGCGGCGCCGATCGGCTGGGTCACGGGGTCCGTATCGTCGACGACATCGACGTGCTGGGCAGCGGTCCCGAAGCCGGACAGGTCCGGCTGGGCCGGCTTGCCTCGATCCTGCGGGACAAGCGCGTCCCGCTGGAGCTGTGCCCGAGCTCCAATGTGCAGACCGGCGCGGTCAAGAGCATTTCGGATCACCCGTTCGATCTGCTGGCCCGCGCCCGGTTCCGGGTCACCGTGAACACCGACAACCGGCTGATGAGCGACACCTCGATGAGCGTGGAAATGCACCGATTGGCGCAGGCGTTCGGCTACGGGTGGAGCGACCTGGAGCGGTTCACCATCAACGCGATGAAGTCGGCGTTCATCCCGTTCGACCAGCGACTAGCGATCATCGACGAGGTGATCAAGCCGCGCTACGCGGTGCTGATCGGCTAGGCCGGCGGCCGTTTCGGGCTCGTCGCCGGTCATGTCCACCAACAGCCACTCGCGATGCACGAGTGGGGATCATACGAGGGGGCACGCCAACACGGGACAGATCGGCGCGATGAGACGCCTCAGGAGAATCCGTACAGCACCATCGTGATGCCCCCGATGACGAGGGTCGTCGCTGTCATCGCATGGCGGCGATGCTGGATCCAGCGCCTGACCTGATCGAGCAGCGGGTCGATGCGCGGCCCGACGACAACGTAGGCCAGCACGGGAGCGGCTACGGTCGAGCTTGCCAGCGCGGCATAGCAGGCGACGGCCGCCGCCGTCCCGGCCACCGGCAACCCGACGGTGGCGATCTGTGTTCCCGCAGCCGCGCTGGCCGCAAGCACTTTCGGGTTGGCCAGCATGGGGAAGATCCCGATCGCGGCCGCAACCGACGGAGTGATGCGCCCGGCTCTGCTGTCCCAGCCCGTCTCATTGGCGGTCCGGCCACGCCGCCGCCACACCCACGCGCCGAATGCGACGAGTGCCGCCCCGATCCCCACGACCAACCAATCGGTCCACGGCGGTGCCGGACCCTTCAGGCTGTCGAACAACCGCGGGATGCGCATGGATGCCGTCGTCAACGCGGTCAGCGAGACCAACCTGCCCAGCAGATAGGCGATGCTGGACGACCGGGGCCGGTCGTTGTGGACGAGCAGCACCAACGTCAACACGACGGGTACCGGGGAAAGCGCCACCACAAACGCCGGTGCGGCCAGCTTCGCGACCATCAGACCCCACGGTCCGAATAATTCCACCCCATGCCCCCCGACCGCGTCCAGTCCGTCAAGTATGGCCGGGGCGGCTGCCCGCGGCGGAGTGACGAAAATTTCCGATACCGTACCCCCTCGGGTATGTCGTCCGCGTGCCCGACCACCGTCAAGGCATCGCCGACCGCCCGCGGGCGACGGGCTGTGCAGCCTCACGTTGCGACGCATAGTGTGGCGGCAAATATAGTGTGACGGCAAATGAAGTTGCCTCTGTTGGGTCCGGTCTCGCTCACCGGTTTCCAGAACGCGTGGTTCTTTCTGTTCCTGCTGGTCGTGCTACTGGTGCTGGGCGCCTACGTCACACAGCAGTTCGCCCGCCGTCGGCGGGTGCTGCGATTCGCCAACATGGAGGTGCTCGAAAGTGTCGCCCCGCCGCGTCCCAGCCGGTGGCGCCACGTACCGACAATCCTGCTGGCCATGTCGCTGGTGCTGCTGACCACCGCGATGGCCGGGCCGACGTCGGATGTCCGGATTCCGCTCAACCGCGCGGTGGTGATGCTGGTCATCGACGTCTCGGAATCCATGGAAGCCACCGATGTCCCGCCGACCCGGCTGGCCGCCGCGAAAGTGGCGGGCAAGCAGTTCGCCGACGAGCTGACGCCGGCCATCAACCTCGGACTGGTCGAGTTCGCGGCCAATGCCACGCTGCTGGTCGCACCGACCACGAACCGGGCTGCCGTGAAGTCGGCGATCGACGGCTTGGAGCCGGCTCCGAAAACCGCAACGGGAGAAGGGATTTTCACCGCGATGCAGGCCATCGCGACGGTCGGCGCGGTGCTGGGCGGCGGCGACGGCCCCCCGCCGGCGCGCATCGTGCTGGAATCCGACGGCGCCGAGAACGTCCCGCTGGACCCCAATGCCCCGCAGGGGGCCTTCACCGCGGCGCGCGCCGCGAAATCCCAGGGCATCGAGATATCGACGATCTCCTTCGGCACGCCCGACGGCACCGTCGAATACCAGGGCGCCACCATCCCCGTCCCGGTCGACGACGAGACGTTGCAGAAGATCTGCGAGATCACCGGCGGTCAGTCGTTCCACGCCGACAGCCTGGAATCGCTCAAGCGGGTTTATGAGACGCTGCAGCGCCAGATCGGCTACCAGACCGTGAGAGGTGACGCGAGCCTGCCGTGGATGCTGCTGGGCACGCTGGCCCTCGGCGGCGCCGTGCTGGCCGGTCTGCTGCTGAACCGCAGGCTGCCGTCCTGAGCGCTCAGACGGGCAGGCGCCGGTTGATCAACAAGGCCATCGCCGCGGCCAGCACGGCGGTGATCACGCCGAGCCGTAGCCATCCGGCGCTGCCGGGACCGGCCACGGTGCGGTACCCGATCTCGTTCTCGATGTTGTCGTAGCTCTTCTCGAGCTCGCCGATGTTGGTGGCGGTGTAGTACTGGCCGCCGGAGAGCCGGGCGATCGTCTTCATCTGGTCTGGCTTGACGGGGACCGCGACCCGCACCCCGTCCAGGTCGATCTCGCCGGTCGGCGTCCCGAACGCGATCGTCGAGACCGGCACCCCCTGGTCCTTGGCCAGGCGCGCGGCCGTGTAGGCGCCGTCGTGCGGATCCTGGGGATCGGACGGCTTGTTCTCGGCCCCGTCGGACAGCAGGATGATCCGGGCCGGCGGGGGAGAGTCGCCCCCGGTGACGTCTGCGGCCCCGATCGCGTGCAGGGCGGTGAAGATGGCCTCGCCGGTGGCGGTGCCGTCGCCGAACTCCAGCTTCTTGAGGGCATCGACCGTCGCCTGGTGCTGCGGGGTCGGCGGTACGAGCAGGTAGGGGGTTCCGGCGAATCCGACCAGCCCGAGGTTGATGCCCGGGGTCAGCTGGGCGGCGAACTGGCCGGCCGCCTGCTCTGCGGCCTTGAGCCGGTTGGGGTCGACGTCGGTGGCCTTCATCGACTGGGACATGTCGACGACGAGCATGATGACCGCGCGGTTGCGCGGTATGCGCATGTCATGAGTCGGGGTGGCCAGCGCGACGGTCAGCAGGGCCAGGCTCAGCAGCGACACGGCGATCGGGAGGTGCCGCCACACCGACTGCGGCACCTGGGCCTCGGTGAACCGCCGCAGTCGCCGCGCGCGGCGGGACTGGACGAGCAGGTATACCCCCAGCAGGGCCAGCGGAACCAGGCCGAACAGCAACAGGGCCGGGCGCTGGAATCCGTACAGGGGCAATGGGCCGACCCCGGGAAACGACACCCGCCAGTAAAGAGGACTCCGGTAGGCCCGTCAAACCGCGGTGGCTGTTCGCGCCCTACTCGCGCCTGAGCCGCCCGTCGACGAATTGTTCGAGCTTCTCCCACTCCCGCACCACCGCGGCGTACGGCGGGCCCGGCTTGGTCACCGAACCGGGCTCGAGTACGGCGGCCACCAGCGTGCCCAGCGGCCGGCCCGGCTCCAGCGCAGTGTCCACCACCGGGTCCTCGGCGTAGTCGCCGACGTCGCGGAGCAACTCGACGACCAGGTCGAGCTGGTCGCGGTCCACGGCGTCCGGCCCGTCGGCCAGGTCGTCGGCCAGCCCGCTGAGGACGTAGACGTTGTCGTCGGTGACCTCGACGGCCAGTGAGCCGTCGGTCGCCGCGGTGCGGATGTCGTCATAGGTGCTCAGGTCCGACAGGTCGTGGTCGTGCTCGTCGGCCAGGTAGCGGGCCAGCGCCCGTTCCGAGGTGAACACGCTGATCCGCCCGTTGCGGCCGAGGAAGACCGGCTCGTCGTCGAGGTAGCAGCGCAAGGTGTAGAACGTGCCGGCACTCATCATGATTCGGATCGGGTCGATGCCCACTCGGAGCCAGAAGTCTTCGTCGCCGCCCAGGACGATGGTGTCGCCGGGCGCGCGCGCCTCATCCTGGTCGGCGGTTTCCTCCCCAGCTTTCTCCCCGGACTCACCGGACTCTTCAGACTCCCCGGTCTGGTCGGCCGCGGGGTCCTCGTCGGACGCATCCTCGTCGGTCTCGTCGGTCTCGTCGGTGTCCGGCTCTTCCTGGGGTTCCTCGGCGAGTTCCTCGGCGGCCTGTGCGGACAGCGCGGCGGCGACCTCGGGGCTGGTGATGATCCCCTCGATTGCGGTGAGCACGTCATCCCAGCCCCGACCGATGATCTCGGCGATGAGGTTCCAGCGTTTGTGACCGGCCCTGCCGGTGAAGTTCGCGATTCCGCCTGTGACCGTACCCAGGCTCGGGTTGCCGTTGAAGAACTTCGACACAGCCGGCAGCTCGCACACCGATCCGAGCGACGACACGATCGCCAGCGCGCGCGCCACCGTGGCCACCGACTCCTCGGTCGGCTTCTCGGCGGCCAATTCCTCCACGGCGACCAGGTCGAACCGCCCGTCCTCGGCGGGATCGAGTGAGTGCGCGTGCGACGAGGCCAGTTCCTTCCATGCGGGGTGGTCGACGAGGTCGTTGTCGGTGTCCGAACGCACGAACGCGACCAGGTCGGCCACGGACTCGAAGGCGAACAGATCCTCGTCCTTGCCCAGGAACGCCTCCCATTCGTCACCGTCGTCGCGCCAGCGTGGCGCCCACAGGGTGTGGCGGTCACCGATGGACAGGCTCAGTCGGATGGGCACGAGGTCAGCAGCCATGCGGCACACAATAGCGACGGCACACGACAGTGACGGCCCCGGGACCTTCGGGTTCAGCCTGCCCAGATGTCGGTGATCACCGGCGCGTTCGCGGCATACCCGGTCTTGGGCAGCCCGTACATCTGCTCCAGCGTCGACAGCACGTTGTAGTGGCTGATCTGCTCGCCGTAGGTGCCGGGCCGCACGTGGGCCCCGTAGAACACGGTCGGGATCCGGTTGCGGCTGGAGTTGTCGTCCTCGTCCCAGGTCACGACGAGCAGGCTGTTGTTCGCCACGGACCAGTTGGCGTACCCCGAGAGGTTGCGGTTGAGCCAGTCGTCGGCCTGCGGGATGGTGCCGTCGTGCATGTTGTGGTCGTTGTCGGGGATGACGAACGACACCGTGGGCAGGGCGGCGTAATTTCCCATCGGGAAGGCCGAGAAGGGCAGCGACGTGGTGGGCGGCACATTGGTGAAGTTCGCCCAGGGCACGTGCTTGCGCGCATACTTGCCCGCGCTGCACACCGGTGAGCCGACCGTGGGCAGCCCCTCGGAGAACCCGGCGAACGTGTAGCCCGCGGCCAGCAGCTCGGACGCCAGGTTGGGGGCCGCGCCGACGTTGACCGGGCATGCGTCGGTGGTCACCCCGAACGTGCTGCCGGCGAACAGCGCCAGGTAGTTCGGTTCGCTGGGATGAGTCTCGGCGAACGACGCGGCCATGTTCGCGCCACGCGCGGCCAGGGCGTTGATGAACGGTGCCGCCTTGTTTCCGATGATGTTGGCCGCCGCGCGGTTCTCCTCGATCACGATGACCACGTGAGCCAGCTGCGGTACGGCGACGGCCGCCAGATCAACCCCCGAAGACATCGGCGGCGCCGCGGCCGGTGGAGTGACCAGCGGCCCGGCCAGCGCCAGCACCGCCGCCAGCGCCACGGTCGTGGCCGGCCCGACGGCTCGACGCAGCTTGCCTTGCAGCGTTCCCCTGCCCCGCACCCGGGCATTCTATGGGCGGTAGCGGGTCCGCTGCGCGAACGTA
>NZ_JBYCLC010000023.1:0-6319 GCF_057473685.1 Mycobacterium sp. TH-M116
GCGCGGTCGCTGTCGTTCGTCCATCCCGGCGACGGTCGGCGGGTGGAGTTCGTCAGCCCCTACTCGCCCGACCTGCAGCATGCGCTGGACGTGCTGCGGGCCGAAGGCTGAATCACGCGGGCTTGCGTGCCTCGACGAGGACCCGCGTGGAGTGGCTGACGAACCGCCCGTCGGCCTCGATGCGCTCGTGCAGTTCGGCCAGCCGCTCGCGGTAGCGCTGCACCGTGAAGTCCGGCACCGCCCAGATCACCTTGCGCAGGAAATAGACGACGGCCCCGACGTCGAAGAACTCGGCCCGCATCCGCTCCATCCGCATCTGGACGACCTCTAGCCCGGCGGCTTGTGCCTGCGCGCGCTGGGTGTCGGGCTGCAGCGCCGCCCATTTCTGCGGTTGGGGGCCGATGAAATACTCGACCAGCTCGGCCATGGTTGCGGGCCCGATCTGCTGCGCCAGGTAGGTGCCGCCCGGCCGCAGCACCCGTGCGATCTCGTTCCACCGCACGTCGATGGGGTGACGGCAGCTCACCAGGTCGAACGCCTCGGCGGCGAAGGGCAATCCCGGGTCGTCGCCGGTCATCACGACCACCACGCCGCGCGGATGCAAAAGCTTGGTGGCCAGGGCCGCGTTGGGCGGCCACGACTCCGTCGCAACCATCGCCGGCGGGAATTGCTCCACCCCGGCCAGCACTTCACCTCCCCCGGTGTCGAGGTCGCAGGCGGCCGACACGTGCCCCAGCCGACGGCTCAGCAGACGCTGGTAACCCCAGGACGGGCGTTCTTCGGATGCGCGTCCGTCGAGCCACGAAAAATCCCAACCGTCCACCGAGACCGATTCGGCTTCGCTCACCAGATCCTCGAAGCTGCGCGCCATGGGCGCATTCTCATCCACGCGATGTGGTCGGAGCGCGGCGGGCCGGCGGCGCGGCGCAGATCACTCGGGGCGGCAGAGGAACGTTGTGCCGTTGAACTCGAGCTTGACCTTGCCCCGGTGTTCGGCGTTTTCCGACCCGGGATATCCGGACCGCCGCAGCAACAGGACCTGGTGGTCGCCCTTCCAGTTGAGCACCGCGATCGGCGAGGCCAGTTGACCGTAGAACTGCGAGGTGAGCTGACCGAAGCCCGCCGGTTGGTAGGCCGCCAGTACGCAGTTGTGGACGTCGGTGTTGTACGCGCAACCGTCGCGGGCGACCTTCCAGTTCTTCCGCGCCGAAAGCAGCGCTGCGCGGTCCGCGCCGCGCCGGGCCAGCGCCTGGTGGTAGGCGGTCTTCGTCCGGTGGTTGAGGTCGCTCAGATGCGGGTCGGTGCAGATCAGCTGCTTGACCGCGGTCACGGGCGCGGCGCAGTCCGCGCCTGCGGAGGTGCCGGCCGCCGGATGGGCTGCGGCCACGCCGCAGACGCTCAAGACCAGGGCCGCGACGGTGGTGGGCATCAGTCTCATATCGGTCAAGTATGGCCTGTTCGACGGGTGTTTAGTGAGACACACCGGCTTGTCCACAGGTTGTTCGCAGCGTGTGTTCAGACCTTTGCCCGGCTGTTATCGGGCGGGCGATCCCGAATGGCACCCGGGCCCGGCGTCGAGGCGTCGAGGCGTCGACACGATGGGAATCTGCAGCTATCGGCATCCCTCGACCGACCGATGTCCTAGGTTGGCTCCATGACCCGCGTCACACCACCCACGCCGCACCGGCGACCTCAGGAGCGATGCTGATGAACCTCGGTGACCTCACGAATTTGGTCGAGAAGCCCCTGGCTGCCGTGTCCAGTCTGGTGAACACGCCCAACTCGGCAGGGCGCTACCGGCCGTTCTACTGGCGCAACGTGCTCGACGCGGTGCAGGGCCGCACCCTCGAGGAGGCGGTCGAGGGCAAGGTGGTGCTCATCACCGGCGGGTCGTCGGGCATCGGGGAGGCGGCCGCGAAGAGAATCGCGCAGGCGGGAGGGGTCGTGGTGCTGGTCGCCCGCACCCGCGAGAACCTCGAGAAGGTCGCCGCTGACATCCGGGCGATCGGCGGCACCGCCCACGTCTACCCGTGCGACCTCTCGGACACCGACGCGATCGCCGCGATGGCCGACCAGGTCCTCGCCGACCTGGGCGGTGTCGACGTCCTGGTCAACAACGCGGGCCGCTCGATCCGGCGCTCGCTGGCGCTGTCCTACGACCGGATCCACGACTACCAGCGGACCATGCAGCTCAACTACCTGGGCGCCGTTCAGCTCATTCTGAAGTTCATCCCCGGGATGCGGGAGCGCGGCTCGGGTCAGGTCATCAACGTGTCGTCGGTCGGCGTGCAGACGCGCGCGCCGCGCTTCGGCGCCTACATCGCCAGCAAGGCCGCGCTGGACAGCCTGTGCGACTCGCTGCAGGCCGAGACCCTCAACGACGGCGTCCGGTTCACCACGGTGCACATGGCGCTGGTGCGCACCCCGATGATCAGCCCCACCACGATGTACGAGAAGTTCCCGGCGCTGACGCCCGAACAGGCCGCGGGTGTGATCGCCGACGCGATCGTGCACCGGCCCCGGCGGGCGAGCTCGCCGTTCGGCCAGTTCGCCGCCGTCGCCGACGCGGTGAACCCGGCGGTCATGGACATGGTGCGCAGCCGCGCCTTCGGCATGTTCCGCGACTCCGCGGCCGCCAAGGGCGTCGAATCCGCCTCCGAGACAGCCGAACTGGACAAACGGAGCGAGACGTTCGTGCGGGCGACCCGCGGGATACATTGGTGACACGGGGAAGATTGGTAACACGATGAGCCTTCCGAAACCCGACAACCACACCACCGTCGTCATCACCGGCGCTTCCTCTGGCATCGGCGCCGAACTGGCGCGGGGACTGGCGCGCCGCGGCTTCCCGCTGCTGCTGGTCGCGCGACGGCGTGAGCGCCTCGACGAACTGGCCGACGAGATAGGCGAGGACTACTCCGTCGGCGTGGAGGTCCTGCCCCTGGATCTGTCCGCCCCGCGGAAGCGCGGCGAGTTGGCCGAACGGCTGCGCAGCGACCCGATCGGCGGGTTGTGCAACAGCGCCGGGTTCGGCACCAGTGGGCTGTTCCATACGCTGCCGCTCGACCGCGAGAGCGAAGAAGTCACCCTCAACGCGCTGGTGCTCATGGAGCTCACCCACGCCGCCCTGCCCGGTATGGTCGCGCGCGGCGCCGGTGCGGTGCTGAACATCGCGTCGATCGCCGGGTTCCAGCCGATTCCCTACATGGCGGTCTATGCGGCCACCAAGGCCTTCGTGCAGACTTTTTCCGAGTCCGTCCACGAGGAGTTACACGGGACCGGGGTGTCGGTCACCTGTCTGTGCCCGGGGCCGGTCCCGACCGAGTGGGCCGAGATCGCCAACGCCGAGCGCTTCAGCGTTCCGGCGGCGCAGGTCTCCCCGCGCGACGTCGCCGAGGCTGCGATCGAGGGAATGCTCGCCGGCAAGCGCAGCGTGGTGCCCGGAGTGGTTCCCAAGGCGGTCAGCATGGGCGGCAGGTTCGCGCCGCGCAGCCTGCTGCTGCCCGCACTGCGGATCGGTCAGCGCCTGCGCGGCGGCCCCGACCGCTGACATGCCGCCGAGTCCTCGGACCCGCACGACACACTTCGCGACACGCCCGAACGGCGTCGGTCCTCGGTCATAGACTGGCGTCCCTATGACCGGTTCGAACCCCCCTCACGCGAGCGTTGGTCGCGAGTCCTCCTTCGTGCACCTGCACAACCACACCGAGTACTCGATGTTGGACGGTGCCGCGAAGATCACGCCGATGCTCGCCGAGGTGGAGCGGCTGGGGATGCCCGCGGTCGGGATGACCGACCACGGAAACATGTTCGGCGCCAGCGAGTTCTACAACGCGGCCACCAAGGCCGGGATCACGCCGATCATCGGTGTCGAGGCGTATATCGCTCCCGCTTCCCGCTTCGACACCCGGCGGGTCCTGTGGGGGGACCCGGGCCAGAAGTCCGACGACGTCTCGGGCAGTGGCTCCTACACGCACCTGACGATGGTCGCCGAGAACGCCACCGGACTGCGCAACCTGTTCAGGCTGTCCTCGCTGGCCTCCTTCGAGGGCCAGCTCGGCAAGTGGTCCCGCATGGACGCCGAGCTCATCGCCGAACACGCCGAGGGCATCATCGCCACCACCGGGTGCCCGTCGGGGGAGGTGCAGACGCGCCTTCGCCTGGGTCAGGGCCGCGAGGCGCTGGAATCGGCCGCCAAGTGGCGCGAGATCTTCGGCGCGCAGAACTACTTCCTGGAGCTGATGGACCACGGGCTGTCCATCGAGCAACGGGTTCGCGAGGGTCTGCTCGAGATCGGCCGCAAGCTCGGTATCCCGCCGCTGGCCACCAACGACTGCCACTACGTCACCCGCGACGCGGCCCACAACCACGAGGCGCTGCTGTGCGTGCAGACGGGCAAGACGCTCTCGGACCCGAACCGGTTCAAGTTCGACGGCGACGGCTACTACCTGAAATCGGCCGCCGAGATGCGGCAGATCTGGGACGACGAGATACCCGGGGCGTGTGATTCCACGCTGCTGATCGCCGAGCGGGTTCAGTCGTATGCCGACGTGTGGGAGCCGCGCGACCGGATGCCGATCTTCCCGGTGCCCGAGGGCCACGATCAGGCGACCTGGCTGCACCACGAGGTGATGGCGGGACTGCGGCGGCGTTTCGGGTCCGGGGTGAGCCAGGACTACCTCGACCGCGCCGAGTACGAGATCAAGGTCATCTGCGACAAGGGCTTCCCGTCGTACTTCCTGATCGTCGCCGACCTGATCAACTACGCGCGCTCGGTCGACATCCGGGTGGGGCCGGGGCGTGGGTCGGCGGCCGGCTCGCTGGTGGCCTACGCGCTGGGCATCACCAACATCGACCCGATTCCGCACGGGCTGCTGTTCGAGCGCTTCCTCAACCCCGAGCGCCCGTCGGCACCCGACATCGACATCGACTTCGACGACCGCCGCCGTGGCGAGATGGTGCGCTACGCCGCCGACAAGTGGGGCCAGGACCGGGTCGCCCAGGTGATCACCTTCGGTACCATCAAAACCAAAGCTGCGCTCAAGGATTCGGCGCGAATTCACTACGGGCAGCCCGGGTTCGCCATCGCCGACCGGATCACCAAGGCGCTGCCGCCGCCGATCATGGCCAAGGACATCCCCCTCGCGGGGATCACCGATCCGGCCCACGAGCGCTACAAGGAGGCCGCCGAGGTCCGGGGCCTGATCGAGACCGACCCCGACGTGCGCACCATCTATCAGACCGCACGCGGCCTGGAGGGCCTGATCCGCAACGCCGGTGTGCACGCCTGCGCGGTGATCATGAGCAGCGAGCCGCTCACCGAGGCGATCCCGCTGTGGAAGCGGCCGCAGGACGGCGCCATCATCACCGGTTGGGACTACCCGTCGTGCGAGGCCATCGGCCTGCTGAAGATGGACTTCCTGGGCCTGCGCAACCTCACGATCATCGGCGACGCGATCGCGAACATCAAGGCCAACAGGGGCATCGACTTCGATCTGGAATCGCTGCCGCTGGACGACAAGCCCACCTACGAGCTGCTCGGCCGGGGCGACACGCTGGGCGTGTTCCAGCTCGACGGTGGGCCGATGCGCGACCTGCTGCGCCGCATGCAGCCCACCGAGTTCAACGACATCGTCGCCGTGCTGGCGTTGTACCGGCCGGGGCCGATGGGGATGAACGCCCACAACGACTACGCGGACCGCAAAAACGGCCGTCAGCCGATCAAACCCATCCATCCCGAACTCGAGGAACCGCTGCGCGAGATCCTCTCCGAGACCTACGGACTGATCGTCTACCAAGAGCAGATCATGTTGATCGCGCAGAAGGTGGCTTCCTACACGATGGGTAAGGCCGACGCGCTGCGCAAGGCGATGGGCAAGAAGAAGCTCGAGGTGCTCGAGGCGGAGTACCAGGGTTTCCGCGAAGGCATGGCCAACAACGGCTTCTCCGAAAAAGCCGTCAAGGCGTTGTGGGACACCATCCTTCCGTTCGCCGGATATGCGTTCAACAAGTCGCACGCCGCCGGCTACGGCCTGGTGTCGTACTGGACCGCCTACCTGAAGGCCAATTACCCGGCCGAATACATGGCCGGCCTGCTCACCTCGGTGGGCGACGACAAGGACAAGGCCGCGGTGTATCTGGCCGACTGCCGAAAGCTGGGCATCACGGTGTTGCCCCCGGACGTCAACGAGTCCCTGGTGAACTTCGCCTCGGTGGGCAAAGACATCCGCTTCGGGCTGGGCGCGGTGCGCAACGTCGGCGCCAACGTGGTCGGTTCGTTGATCAAGACCCGCGGCGAGAAGGGGAAGTTCACCGACTT
>NZ_JBYCLC010000024.1:0-15602 GCF_057473685.1 Mycobacterium sp. TH-M116
GAAGCCAACCCCTCCCACGCCGCCGCCGCCGACAACATCGGCGCCGACCCCGCACCGGCAAACATCCGCAACGAATTAACCTCCGGCGGCAACACCATGAAACTCATACGGTCCGTCCCTTCGGGTCCTCAAACCGCGGCTGCGCTTGCGCTGATCCTAAAGCACTGACTGGCCGCAATGCACGCATCGATTTTGGTCAAAAAACGGGAGCCGGCGCGGTGCGCTCAACGACGCATCGGCGAGCCCCCCCGAATACCAGGAATGCGAAGGCAGATCACTGCCAGACGGGCTACTGTGCGCGGCGCTGCGGCTCCGGCCCTTGCTGCTGCGGTTCCGGCGCTTGGCGCTGCGGTTCTGGGGCATCCATGGCCAGCCGCTCTCCCGGCTCCCGACTTTCCGCGGCCGCTGCCGGCTTTGGGGCCGAGATTGCCCCGGCCGGTGCCGCCGACTTGGACGCCGTGGCCAATGGCGCCAAAGGCGTTGCCGCAGCGGTTGTTTGCACGTCCTCGGTGGGCACTGTGGGAGCTTCCGCCGGAGGAACCGGCGCTTCTTCGAGCGGGGCCGTTGCGGCGCCCGCCACGGGCGATGCCCCGCCCGCCGCCGTCGACCGCTGTGCCGACGAAGCCATCATTGCGGCCATCCCGGCCGTTCCGATCAGGCCCGCACTTCCGCTGCCGGGATTCACGGCACCCGCGCTTCCGCTGCCGACGCTGTCGCTGCCGACAGTCGACCCACTGACGTCGCCGGTGCCCCCACCGACGACAGCGCCGTTGGTGTTCGCAGCAGCGGCGTTCGCGGCGGCCACACCGCCACCGGCAGCAGCTGCGCCGCCGGCGCCTCCGGCGTAGCCGACCGTCGCCGTTGCGGCTCCCGCGTCAGCGCCGCCGGCGCCACTTCCCGCGCCAACTCCGGCGCCACTTCCCGCGGCCACCCCGGCGCTGCCGGCGCCACCAGAACCAAGGGAGCTCAAGGCGCCACTGAGACCGCCGGCGGCCATCCCGCCGGCCGCCATCCCCGGGATGAACGGCAGGGCAGGCATGCTCGCCTGACCCGATGTCAGCTGCGCTGCCGCCACCGACGCCCCGCCGTGGTAGCCCACCATCGCCGCCACATCCTGGGCCCACATTTCGGCGTAGTTGAACTCGGTCTGTGCGATGGCGGGCCAATTCTGGCCGAACAAGTTCGACATCACCAGGTTCACCAGGCCGTTACGGTTGGCCTGAACGGCCAACGGGTGGACCACGGCCGTCAGGGCGGCCTCGAACTCGGTGGCCACCGCCTGAGCCTGAGCCGCCGCACTGGCCGCCTGAGACGCCGCGGCGCTCAACCACCCGGCGTAGGGTGCCGCCGCCGCCGCCATCGCCGACGCTGCGGCTCCCTGCCACGCCTGGCCCGCCAAGTTCGACGTCACCGACGCAAAGGACTGCGCGGCCGAGGCCAACTCGCTGGCCAGCCCGTTCCATGCCGCCGCGGCCTGCAGCATCGGAGCCGACCCCGCGCCGGAGTACATCAGCAGAGAATTGATCTCCGGCGGCAACGTCATGAAACTCATCGGACTCCCCTAATGACCGCTGGTGGTCGACACTACAAAGCTAGGCCAACCCGGGCGTGAAATCACCCGTTTTCCGGCATACGCGGACAACTCACGCCAGTGGGCTGGATCACACGAGCAAACTGCTGGCTATGTCAAGGCGAGGCAACAGCCCCGTTTTCTTGCTCGCGTTTGATCTCCAGAGCGATGTCGATGAGCTGGTCTTCCTGGCCGCCGATGAGTTTGCGTTGGCCGGCGCGGTGCAGGAGTTGGTGGGCGGGCACTCCGTAGCGTTCGGATTGGCGGACGGCGTGTTTGAGGAAGCTGGAGTAGACCCCGGAGTAGCCCATGATCAGGGCGTTGCGGTCCAGGACGCATTCGGCGGGCATGGCCGGGCGTACCACGTCTTCGGCGGCGTCGGCGATGTCGAAGAAGTCGATGCCGGTCTTGACCCCGATCTTGTCGAACACCCCGATCAGGGCCTCCACGGGCGCGTTGCCCGCGCCGGCCCCGAACCGGCGACACGAGCCGTCGATCTGTTTGGCGCCCGCGCGCACGGCCTCTACGGAGTTGGCAACCCCCAGGCCGAGGTTCTCATGGCCGTGGAAGCCGACCTGGGCGTCGTCGCCGAGTTCGGCGACCAGCGCGGCGACGCGGTCGCGGACCCCTTCGAGGACCAGGGCACCCGCCGAATCGACGACGTAGACGCACTGGCAGCCCGCGTCGGCCATGATGCGGGCCTGGGCGGCCAGCTTCTCCGGTGCGATGGTGTGGGCCATCATCAAGAATCCGACGGTTTCCAGGCCCAGGTCGCGGGCGAATCCGAAGTGCTGGATGGAGACGTCGGCCTCGGTGCAGTGGGTGGCGATGCGGCAGATGGACCCGCCGTTGTCCTGGGCCGCTTTGATGTCGTCTGTGGTGCCCACCCCGGGCAGCATCAAAAACGCGATCTTGGCCTCGGTGGCCGTCTGCGCGGCCAGTCTGATCAGTTCCTGTTCGGGGGTCTTGGACAAGCCGTAGTTCAGGCTCGACCCGCCCAGCCCGTCGCCGTGGGTGACTTCGATGACCGGCACCCCCGCGGCGTCCAGCGCCGCGACGATGGCACCGACTTCCTCTTTGGTGAACTGGTGGCGCTTGTGGTGTGAGCCGTCGCGCAGCGACGTGTCGGTCATCCGCACGTCCCAGATGGGGTTGAAGAAGATGTCGGTGCTCATGGCTGTGTTCCTCCCGCCGTCCCCGCAGCCGTCGCCGCCAGGGATTGTTGGGCGATCTGTTCGCCGACCTTGGTGGCCGCCGCGGTCATGATGTCGAGGTTGCCGGCATAGGGCGGCAGATAGTCCCCGGCACCCTCCACCTCGACGAACGTGGTGACCAGGGTCTGGCCACCGGAGTTCATCGACGGCTCGTCGAACTGCGGCTCGTTGAGCAGCCGGTAGCCGGGCACATAGGTCGCCACCTCGGTGACCATGTCGTGGATCGATGCGGCGATCGCGTCGCGGTCGGCGTCTTCGGGGATGGCGCAAAAGATGGTGTCGCGCATGATCATCGGCGGGTCCGCGGGGTTCAAGATGATGATCGCCTTACCCCGCGCGGCACCGCCGATGCTCTGCACACCCCTGCTGGTGGTCTTGGTGAACTCGTCGATGTTGGCCCGGGTGCCCGGCCCCGCTGACACCGAGGCCACCGACGCCACGATCTCGGCATAAGGCACCCCGCCCTGCTCGGCGACCGCACGCGAGACCGCGTAGACGATCGGGATCGTCGCCTGCCCCCCGCAGGTGATCATGTTGACGTTGGGCGCGCCCAGATGCTGGCGCAGATTCACGGGCGGGATCACCGCCGGACCGACCGCGGCCGGAGTCAAATCAATGGCCCGGATCCCGGCCTCGGCATAGCGGGGCGCGGCCGCCCGATGCACGTAGGCGCTGGTCGCCTCGAACACCAGGTCGGGCTTCTCCGACTGCGCCAAAAGCCAGTCCACCCCCTCATGGGTGGTCTCCAGCCCCAGCTTGCGGGCCCGGGCCAGGCCCTCGCTGGCCGGGTCGATGCCCACCATCCAGCGCGGTTCCAGCCAGTCCGACCGCAGCAGCTTGTAGAGCAGATCGGTGCTGATGTTGCCCGACCCGACAATCGCCACTTTCAAGGCCACACTCGCTTTAGACGGCACGTCAACGCTCCTGTTCGAATGACAACCTGACCGCACCCAGGCCGGTGAACTCGGCGACGAACTCGTCACCGGCACCCGCGTCGATCGCTCGCGTGCACGACCCGGGCAACACGACGTCACCTTTGCGCAGCCGCACCCCAAAGCTTTCCACCTTGCGGGCCAGCCACGCCACCGCGGTCACCGGATTTCCCAGCACCGCATCGCTGCGGCCCTCGGCGACCACCTCGCCGTTGCGCGTCAGCACCGCGTCGATCGCCGTGACGTCGAGTTCGCCCGGCGCTACCCGCGCCGCGCCCAGCACGAAACCCGCCGACGAGGCGTTGTCGGCGATCGTGTCGCACAACCCGATCTTCCAGTCGGTGATCCGGGTGTCGATCAGCTCGATCGACGGGACCAGAGCCTCGGTGGCCCCCAGCACGTCGTCCTCGGTGCAGCCGGCCCCCGGCAGGTCGGCTGCCAGGATGAAACCCACCTCGATCTCGACCCGCGGATACAGGTAGTTCCCGGCCTTGACCGCAGTGTCCTCGAAGACCTGCATCTCATCGAGCAGATGCCCGTAGTCCGGCTCGTCAACACCCATCATCTGCTGCATCGCAGGCGACGACAGCCCCACCTTGTGCCCCACCACCCGGGCACCCGCTGCGACCCGCCGACCGATGTTGATCAACTGAATCTCATAGGCATCCACCACATCCATCTCCGGATGCGACACCGTCAACGGCGCAATCGACTCACGATCCAACTCAGCGCGCCACAACCTCGCAGACAACTCCTCGCGCGTCGTAGCACTGAGCATTTACCGAAGTCCCCTCGTTCGTTTGACCGGGCCGGTAGCGCCCGGCCCGGGCAATTCTATAACGTGTTCTACATGACAGCGCAGGAGTTCGACGTCGTCGTGGTCGGAAGCGGCGGAGCCGGAATGGTAGCCGCCCTCACTGCCGCGCACCAGGGCCTGTCGACGGTAGTCGTCGAAAAGGCTTCTCACTTCGGCGGCTCCACCGCACGCTCAGGAGGAGGTGTGTGGATCCCCAACAACGAGGTCCTGCAGCGCTGCGGCGTGCGCGATACCCCCGAGGCGGCTCGCACCTACCTGCACGGGATCGTCGGCGACAAATCGACCAGCGGTGTCGAGCCCGAGCGGATCGACGCCTACCTCGACCGCGGACCCGAAATGCTCTCTTTCGTGCTGAAGCACACGCCACTGAAGATGTGTTGGGTGCCTGGATATTCCGACTATTACCCCGAAGCGCCGGGTGGACGCGCGGGTGGGCGTTCGATCGAACCCAAGCCGTTCGATGCCCGCAATCTCGGCGCCGACATGGCCGGGCTCGAGCCGGCTTACGGCAAGGTACCGCTGAACGTCGTGGTGATGCAGCAGGACTACGTGCGACTGAATCAGCTGAAACGCCACCCGCGTGGTGTGCTGCGCAGCATCAAGGTCGGAGCACGCACGATGTGGGCGAGGGCGACCGGGAAAAACCTGGTCGGAATGGGGCGGGCGCTGATCGGCCCCCTGCGGATCGGGCTTCGCCAGGCCGGCGTGCCGGTCGAGTTGAACACCGCGCTCACCGACCTCTGCGTCGAAGACGGCATGGTGCGCGGCATCTACGTGCGCGACGCCGACGCACCCGAAACGGCCGAAGCCCGGCTGATCCGGGCCCGGCGCGGCGTGATCCTGGCCTGCGGCGGATTCGAGCACAACGAACAAATGCGGATCAAATACCAGCGCGCGCCCATCAGCACCGAGTGGACTGTCGGCGCCCAGGCCAACACCGGAGACGGCATTGTGTCGGGCGAAAAACTCGGGGCAGCATTGGATTTGATGGAAGACGCCTGGTGGGGGCCGACCGTGCCGCTGGTCGGCGCACCGTGGTTCGCGCTGTCGGAGCGCAACTCGCCGGGTTCGATCATCGTCAACATGTCGGGCAAGCGGTTCATGAACGAATCGATGCCCTACGTCGAAGCCTGCCACCGCATGTACGGCGGGGAGTTCGGGCAGGGGCCCGGCCCCGGTGAGAACATTCCCGCGTGGCTGGTGTTCGACCAGCAGTACCGGAACCGGTATATTTTCGCGGGACTGCAGCCAGGGCAACGCATTCCGCGCAAGTGGCTGGATTCCGGCGTGATCGTCGCGGCCGACACCCTCGAGGGGTTGGCCGAGAAGGCCGGGCTGCCCGCAGCCGCCCTCGACGCCACGGTGGAACGCTTCAACGGCTTCGCGCGCTCAGGCGCGGACGCCGACTTCCACCGCGGGGAGAGCGCCTACGACAGGTACTACGGCGACCCGACCAACAAGCCCAACCCCAACCTCGGCGAGATCAGCCACCCGCCGTTCTACGCCGCCAAGATGGTTCCCGGCGACCTGGGAACCAAAGGCGGCATCCGCACCGACGTCCACGGCCGCGCGCTGCGCGACGACGGCACCATCATCGGAGGGCTTTACGCAGCAGGCAATGTCAGCGCCCCGGTGATGGGACACACCTATCCTGGTCCGGGTGGCACCATCGGCCCGGCCATGACCTTCGGGTACCTGGCTGCCCTGCATCTCGCGAAGGAACGCTGACATGCCCATCGACGTCGACGTCGCGCTGAACGCGGAGCTCGAACCTGTCGAATTCTCTTGGACCAGTAGCGATGTGCAGCTTTACCACCTCGCCCTGGGCGCCGGAACCGACCCTGTGGACCCTCGCGAGCTGCGCTACCTGGTGGACGACACGCCGCAGGTGCTACCGACTTTCGGCAATGTCGCGGCCACGTTCCACATGACCACCCCGCCGAGCGTGCGGTTCCCCGGCATCGACATCGAGCTGAGCAGGGTGCTGCACGCCAGCGAGCGGGTACAGGTGCCCGCGCCACTCGCGCCGTCGGGTTCGGCGCGCGCCGTGACCCGGCTCACCGACATCTGGGACAAGGGCAAGGCCGCGGTGATCTGGAGCGAGACCAAGGTCAGTTCGCCGGACGGCACGCTGTTGTGGACGCAGAAGCGGTCCATCTTCGCCCGCGGCGAGGGCGGATTCGGCGGTTCACGCGGACCGTCGGGTGCGGCCGGAACGACCGACCGGGCACCCGATCTCGAGGTCGCGATGCCGATCCTGCCCCAGCAGGCGCTGCTGTACCGGCTCTGCGGCGACCGCAACCCGCTGCACTCCGATCCGGAATTCGCTGTGGCTGCAGGGTTTCCGCGGCCCATCCTGCACGGCCTGTGCACTTATGGCATGACCTGCAAGACGATCGCCGACGCCCTGCTCGATGGTGACACCGGCGCGGTGGCGGCCTACGGTGCACGGTTTGCCGGTGTGGCCTTCCCCGGCGAGACGCTCAACGTCGCCATCTGGAAGGAAGACGGCCGCGTGGCCGCCAGTGTTGTCGCGCCCTCCCGCGACAACGCCGTCGTGCTCTCCGGCGTCGAGCTGATCCTCGCGTAGCAGGCCTATCCCCTCCCCCGAGCGTCACGCCAGCGTGACGCCGATCGTCGAGAGTCACGCTGGCGTGACGATCAGCGGGCCAGTGCAGCTCGGACCCGACGAACGATCTCGGCGGGCCGATCCCCGGCGATCACCCGGATGACGATCCAGCCGAGCCCATCGAGAAATTCGCGTCGCCGGATGTCCCAGTTGTATTGCCGCCGTTCGCGGCGGTGTTGCTCCCCGTCGTACTCGACCGCGACTTTGATTTCCTCCCAACCCATATCGAGATAGGCGACCACGTCGCCGAACTCGTCGTGCACTGCGATCTGCGTCTGCGGCCGCGGCAGTCCGGCGTTTACCAACAGCAGCCGCAGCCATGTTTCCTTGGGCGACTGCGCCCCCGCGTCCGCAAGAGACACAGCCTTGCGTGCCGAGTCGATTCCACGCCGACCTCGATAACGCTGAGCGAGCGCCTCGATATCGATGGCCTTCAGATCCGTGGCCCGCATCAGATCGTCGATCGCCGCCACCGATTCGCCGGTAGGGTACCAGCACCCCAAGTCAAGCGCTGTCCGCGCCGGCGTTGTCACTGGGACGCCATCCAGCACCGCGACCTCGTCGGCGTCGATACGAACGCTGTGTACTCGCAGCCCCGGAAGCGGGTTGCGATTGGTGTGGAGTATCTCGAACGGCGCCGCGGGATCAACCCAGGTAGCTCCGTGTAGCGCGGACGCCGAGCGCCCCGCAACAATCCCCTTGCGCTGTGACCACAGCCAACCTGCGCGGGCGCGAGCAAAGGGCGTCAGCTCGGCACCGAGCGCAATGTATACGTCGGGGAACAATCTGGTATACCCCGTTCGCAGTGCGCTTTTGACCAGGTATCCGCTCGCGACGGCCTCGCTGCCGACAAATGGCTCTGCCATGGCGGCAGCGTGGCACGAGCGTCGCCGAGCGTCACGTCAGCGCACGTGGTTATCCACAGGCTTCGCGCCAGCGTGACACTCGGCGTCGACAGGCACACTAGCGTGACGCTCGAAGCGTGAGGAAACCGCCGGGCCTCACCCCAGGATCAGGCCCGACGTCGGCACGCCCGTCCCCGCGGTGACGAGCACGTGCTCGACGTCGGGTACCGGGTTGACCGACGTCCCGCGTAGTTGCCGCACTCCCTCGGCTATCCCGTTCATGCCGTGGATGTATGCCTCGCCGAGCTGGCCCCCGTGCGTATTGATGGGCAGCCGGCCGCCCACCTCTATCGCGCCATCGGCGATGAAATCCTTGGCTTCGCCCTTGCCGCAGAAACCCAACTCCTCCAACTGGATCAGGGTGAAGGGCGTGAAGTGGTCGTAGATGACCGCGGTCTGGATGTCCGACGGTTTGAGCCCGGACTGCTGCCACAGCTGCCGGCCCACGACGCCCATCTCGGGCAGACCGAGTTCGGGGCGGTAGTAGCTGACCATCGTGTACTGGTCCGGGCTGGAGCCCTGCGACGCCGCCTCGATCACCGCCGCCCGCTGCTTGAGGTCACGTGCGCGCTCCACCGATGTCACCACGATCGCCACCGCCCCGTCGGTCTCCTGACAGCAGTCCAGCAACCGCAACGGCTCGGCGATCCACCGCGAATTCTGATGTTCCTCAATCGTTATCGGCTTCTCATAGAAGTAGGCCTTCGGGTTCTTGGCGGCGTGCTTGCGATCGGCCACCGAGATCGCGCCGAAGTCGCGGCTGGTGGCACCCGAGGAGTGCATGTAGCGCTGGGCGATCATCGCCACCTGCGCGGCCGGCGTCGACAGCCCGTGGGGATAGGAGAAAGAATTGTCCGCCGCCGTCGAATCCGCCTGCGCCCCAGCATCTCCCACCAGACGAGTCTGCACCTGCCCGAAACGCATGCCCGAACGCTCGTTGAACGCGCGGTACGCGACCACGACATCGGCGACCCCGGTCGCGACGGCGATCGCGGCCTGCTGGACGGTCGCGCACGCGGCGCCGCCGCCGTAACCGATCTGGGAGAAGAACTTCAGGTCACCGATGCCGACGGCACGCGCGACCGCGGTCTCGTTGTTGGTGTCCATCGTGAAGGTGGTCAGCCCGTCGACGTCCGACGGTGAAAGACCGGCATCGTCCAGCGCGTCCAGCACCGCCTCGGCCGCCAGCCTCAGCTCGCTTCGGCCCGAGTTCTTCGAGAAGTCGGTGGCACCGATGCCGGCAATCGCCGCTTTACCGGACAGCATCAGGAACCACCCATCGTCAGAGTCACCGTTGCGATGACATGATCGCCAAGGCTGTTGCGGCCCAACACCTTCACGGTGATCATACTGTCTTCGATCGCGGTCACCTCACCGGAGAACGTCACCGTGTCGTAGGCATACCACGGAACCCCCAGCCGTAGCCCGATCGACTTGATCAGCGCCGACGGACCGGCCCAGTCGGTGACGTAGCGCTGTACCAGACCGGTGTCGGTGAGGATGTTGACGAAGATGTCCTTGGACCCCTTGGCCTGCGCCTTGTCGCGGTCGTGGTGCACGTCCTGAAAATCCCGGGTGGCCAGCGCCGTGGAGATGATGAACGTCGGGTCGCCGTAGAGCTTGAGTTCGGGCAGCGTCGTGCCCACCTCGATCACGGGTGCGCTCATGCTCCGGCCCCCACGGGCTCCCAGGCATAAAGCGTCCACTCCGGCCCGGTGGCACCGGCGGGGAAATCCATATAAGTGGCGCACACTGGCATGCCGATCTTCACCTTCGCGGGGTCCACCCCACGCAACTCGCCCAGCATGCGCACGCCTTCCTCGAGTTCCACCAACGCGATGACGAACGGCAGCGTGCGGCCCGGGACCTTCGGCGCGTGATGCACGACGAAGCTGAACACCGTGCCGCGACCGCTGGCCACCGCGTAGTCGATGGGCTGGAACTTGTCCTGCCACACTGCCGGCACCGGCGGGTGCTGCAGGCTCCCGTCCGGTCGCCGCTGGATCCGCAGCTCGTGCGCCTTGACGCCCTCCCAGAAGAAGGCGGTGTCGCGCGAGGACGAGGGGCGCATCATGGCGTCGGGGTCGAGGTCTTCCGGAACCGCGGACGACGCGGCCGACTCCTCGCGCGGCCTGAACTTCAGGATTCGCCAGTTCATCTCGGCGACGTCCTCGTCGCCTACCCGCCAGATGATGTGCTGGTTGACGAAGAAACCCTCGCCCAGCGCAGTCTGCTTGGGCCCCACCACCTCACCCATCTCGGAGGTGATGGCGATCTGCTCACCGGGCCGCAGATACCGGTGATAGGTCTGCTCGCAGTTCGTGGCGACGACGCCGATGTACCCGGCGTCGTCGAAAAGAGTCATGATGGGCCCCAGCGGATCGTCCTTGGGGCGCTCACCGCCCAGTCCGAACATCGTCCACACCTGAATCATGGCCGGCGGGGCGACGATTCCCGGGTGGCCGGCCGCCCGGGCCGCGGCCTCGTCGACGTAGATGGGGTTGCGGTCGCCGATTGCCTCCACCCAGTTGTTGACCATCGGCTGGTTCACCGGGTCGCGCCCGACGCGGGGCTTGGGGGCGCCGGCCGCCTTGATCTCGGCAACGGCTTCGTGGATATCGGTCATCTGGGCACCCTCGGCACCTTGAGGCCGGCGGCCGCGATCATCTCTCGCATGACTTCGTTCACTCCTCCACCGAAGGTGATCACCAGGTTGCGCTTTGTCTGGGAGTCGAGCCATCCGAGTAGCTCGGCGGTCTCCGGGTCGGCCGGGTTGCCGTATTTGCCGACGATCTCTTCAGCGAGCCGGCCGACGTACTGAATACGTTCGGTGCCGAAGACTTTCGTCGATGCGGCATCCGCCACGTTGATGTCCTCGCCGGCGGCAGCCACCTGCCAGTTGAGCAGTTCGTTGACCCGCCAGACCGAGTAGATCTCACCGAGCGCGCGTTTGACGTCCGCGTGGTCGATCGGCGTGACGCCGTCGCTGCCGGGCTTGGACGCCCACGCGTGCACTCGATCGTAGATGCCCGCGGTCCGTCCCGCCGGGCCCAGCATCACCCGCTCGTTGTTCAGCTGGGTCGTGATCAGCCGCCACCCGCCGTTCTCCTCGCCGACCAGCATCTCGGCAGGAACGCGCACGTCGTTGTAGTACGTGGCGTTGGTGTGGTGGGCGCCGTCGGACAGGATGACCGGCGTCCACGAAAAACCGGGATCCTTTGTGTCGACGATCAGGATCGAAATACCCTTGTGCTTCACGGCGTCCGGATCCGTACGGCAGGCCAGCCAGATGTAGTCGGCGTCGTGACCGCCGGTGGTCCACATCTTCTGGCCGTTGACGATGTATTCGTCGCCCTGGCGTACGGCGGTGGTCCGCAGCGATGCCAGGTCCGTCCCCGCCTCGGGCTCGCTGTAGCCGATCGCGAAGTGCACCTCACCGGCCAGGATCGCCGGGAGGAACTTCTGCTTCTGCAGCTCGCTGCCGAACTGTTGCAGGGTCGGGCCGACCGTCTGCAACGTCACCGCGGGCAGCGGCACGTCGGCGCGGTGCGCCTCGTTGACGAAGATCGACTGCTCGATCGGGCCGAAGCCCAGGCCGCCGTACTCCTTGGGCCACCCGACCCCGAGCTTGCCGTCCCGGCCCATGCGGCGGATCACCGCACGGTAAGCCTCGTTGTGCCGGTTCTGCTCCATCGCCTTCATCTCGTCGGAGGAGATGAGGTTCGAGAAGTAGTGCCGCAGCTCGGCTTGCAGCTGGCGCTGCTCGGGGGTCAGATCGATGAACATTGCGCTCCGCTCGGGTTGTCTCGGTGGCGATGCGCAGCGCCCGGCGTCGCCGCGCCTGCGATCGCCACCAGTTCGAGGCGATGAGATGGCCCGCCCAGCAGACGGGTCAGGTCCTTGATCGTGGAGTAGTACCGGTGCATCGGATAGGTGATGTCCATGCCCATGCCGCCGTGCAGGTGGTGACAGGTCTGCATCATCGGCGGCGCCTGCGAGGTGATCCAGTAGCCCAAGACGTCCAGGTCGTCAACGGCGTCCCGGCCCTCCGAGAGCCGCCACACGACCGACTTCGCCACCAGATCGATGGTGCGCGAGGCGATGTAGACCTCCGAGAGCTGCGCCGCCACGGTCTGGAAGGTGGACAGCGGCTTGCCGAACTGCTTGCGGTTGGCCACGTAGTCCGCGGTGAGGCGCAGCGCCCCGGCCACCAAACCGTCGGCGTACGCGCCGATCATCGCCAGCGCGAGCTGGTTGACCCGGGGCGCGCGGGCATTCGCCAGCACCCCGGAGCTCTCTACCGCAACGTCGTCGAACGTGACCGTGTACTCGTCCGAACCACTCGACGTCGGGGTGCGCACCAACCCGACACCGTCGGACTGCGGCGATACCACCGCGACCCCGGCGTCGGCCGTCACGACCATCCAATCGGCCTGCTCGGCATACGGCACAGCGACTTTAGTGCCCGACAGCCGCCCGGCCGCCAGGGTGACGCCGGGCCGGTCCGGCAGCGCAGCGCCGGGCTCGTTGAGCGCGGCCGTCAGCACGCCGCCCTTGGCCACCGCACCCAGAAAGCGGTCCTGCTGTTCCTCGGAGGCGAGGTCGAGCAGCGGCACCACGCCCAGGCCCAGCGTCGCCGGCGCCGGCGTGATGGCGCCGCGGCGGCCCACTTCGGTCAGCACCGTGGCGACCTCGGGCAGACCCACACCGTCGCCGCCGAGACGTTCGGGCACCGGAAGCGCCGGCACACCCCCGTCGACCAAGGCCTTCCACGAAAGATCCCGTTCCAGAACGGATGTGACCACGTCGGCGACAGCCTGCTGCGTCGCGGTGAGATCGAAGTCCATCAGTGGCTCACCGGGCACTGACCCGTGTAGTCGACCTGCCAGTGTTTGATGCCGTTGAGCCAGCCAGAGCGCAGCCGCTCGGGTTCGGCAATCGGCTTCAGGTCCGGCATGTGGTCGGCGACTGCGTTGAAGATCAGGCTGATCGTCATCTTGGCCAGGTTCGCGCCGACGCAGTAGTGCGCGCCGGTGCCACCGAAACCGACGTGCGGGTTGGGGTTTCGCATGATGTTGAAGCTGAACGGATCCTGGAAAACCTCTTCGTCGAAGTTGGCCGACCGGTAGAACATCACCACCCGCTGGCCTTTCTTGATCTGCACCCCGGACAGCTCGTAGTCCTCCAGGGCGGTGCGCTGGAACGCGGTGACCGGGGTCGCCCAGCGCACGATCTCGTCGGGCGCGGTCTCGGGCCGTTCCCTCTTGAACAACTCCCACTGCTCCGGGTTCTGCGAGAACGCGATCATGCCGTGCGTGATGGAGTTCCGAGTGGTCTCGTTGCCGGCAACCGCGAGCATCATGACGAAGAACCCGAACTCGTCGTCGGAGAGCTTCTCACCCTCGATGTCGGCCTGGATCAGCTTGGTGACGATGTCGTCGCCGGGGTTTGCGCCCCGCTCCTCGGCCATCTTCATGGCGTACGCGATGATCTCGGCTGACGACGTCGCCGGGTCGACGTGGGCGAACTCGGGATCCTGGTTGCCGGTCATCTCGTTGGACCAGCGGAAGATCTTGTCGCGGTCCTCCTGCGGCACGCCCAGCAGACCGGCGATCGCCTGCAGCGGCAGCTCGCAGGAGACCTGCTCGACGAAGTCTCCCGAGCCCGCCGCCGCGGCCGTCTTGGCGATGTTCTGCGCGCGGCTGTCCAGCTCGTCGCGAAGCCGTCCGATGGCGCGCGGGGTGAAGCCACGGGAGATGATCTTGCGCAACCGGGTGTGGTGCGGGGCGTCCATGTTGAGCATGACGAGTCGCTGCAAGTCGATCTGCTCGCGCGTCATCTCCTGCGGCCAGACCGGGATGGCGCAGTCCTGCTGGCTGGAGAAGATGTCGCTGCGCAGCGAGATCTCCTTGACGTCCCGGTGCTTGGTGATCACCCAGTAGCCCTTGTCGCCGAAGCCCCCGGTCCCGCCCGGAACGTCCAGCCAGTAGATCGGCTGGGATTTACGCAGCTCGGCCAGTTCCGCGACCGGCAGGCCTTTGAGATTTCTGTCCGGATCGAGAAAGTCGAATCCGGGCGGAAGGTGGGGGCTAGGCACGCTGTTTCTCCTCACTGCTCGTGCATATGCTGTTCCTGCGACTGGCGATCCAGGGCACTAGCTCTCCTAGTGGAGCTCTGCTGCCAGTAAAACACGCCTCCACCGCAGAAAAAAGGCGCGGCAGTATCCTCGCTTGTCATAGTAATGAAACGTGTTCTAGCCTGGCCCCATGGGTAACCCGGTAATCGTCGAAGCCACCCGCAGCCCCATCGGGAAACGCGCTGGCTGGCTGTCAGGACTGCACGCCACCGAGCTGCTGGGGGCGGTGCAGAAGGCAGTCGTGGAGAAGGCCGGCATCTCGTCTGGTTTTCAAGCCGGCGACGTCGAACAGGCCATCGGCGGCTGCGTGACCCAGTACGGCGAGCAGTCGAACAACATCACCCGGGTGAGCTGGCTGGCCGCCGGGCTGCCGGAGCATGTCGGCGCCGCGACCGTGGACTGCCAGTGCGGGAGCAGCCAGCAGGCCAACCACCTGATCGCCGGGCTGATCGCGGTCGGCGCCATCGACATCGGCATCGCGTGCGGGATCGAGGCGATGAGCCGCGTCGGACTGGGGGCCAATGCCGGGCCCGACCGCACCATCCTGCGGCCCGAGTCGTGGGACATCGACCTGCCCGACCAGTTCACCGCGGCCGAGCGAATCGCCAAGCGCCGTGGCATCACCCGCGAAGACATCGACCAGTTCGGTTTCGAGTCCCAGGCCAAGGCCAAGCAGGCCTGGGACGAGGGCCGCTTCGACCGCGAGATCTCCCCGATCGTGGCGCCGGCGCTCGACGAGAACAAGCAGCCGACCTCGGAGCGCGTGACCATCTCCCGCGACCAGGGCCTGCGCGACACCACGCTGTCGGGCCTGAGCTCGCTCAAGCCGGTCCTGGAGGGCGGGATCCACACGGCGGGAACGTCGTCGCAGATCTCCGACGGCGCGGCGGCCGTTCTCTGGATGGACGAGGACAAGGCCAAGGCGCTGGGCCTGCGCCCCCGGGCCCGGATCGTCAGCCAGGCGCTGGTCGGTGCGGAGGCCTACTACCATCTGGACGGCCCGGTGCAGTCGACGGCGAAGGTGCTGGAGAAGGCCGGGATGAAGATGGGCGACATCGACATCGTCGAGATCAACGAGGCGTTCGCGTCGGTGGTGCTGTCGTGGGCCCGGGTGCACGAGCCCGACATGGCCCGGGTCAACGTCAACGGCGGCGCGATCGCGTTGGGCCACCCGGTCGGCTGCACCGGCAGCCGGCTGATCACCACCGCCCTGCACGAACTGGAGCGCACCGACCAGAGCACCGCGCTGATCACCATGTGCGCCGGCGGCGCCCTGTCCACCGGCACCATCATCGAGCGCATCTAGGGCGTGTCTCCCGATTTGTTGCTTCCTACGCGGGAATGGATTACGGCGCAGGCTAACAGGACACCACCGAGGTAGGTTAGGGCGTATTTGTCG
>NZ_JBYCLC010000025.1:0-13658 GCF_057473685.1 Mycobacterium sp. TH-M116
TCGGGCTCATCGCCGATGTGGGGCAGGCCGTCAACGGCGACTCCGCGGGTTCGGCGGCCCCGGTGCCCGACAGGCTCGCCGTCGTCCGGGTCGAACCGGGGGAGTCGCTGCAAGACGTCGCACACCGGGTGGCGCCGGACGCACCGGTTCGCCAGGTGGCCGAACGCATCCGCGCACTCAACGACCTGAGCTCTCCGGCGCTGGTCGCGGGTCAGCCGCTGATCGCGCCGGTGGGCTGACCGCGTCCCTGCCGCAGTACGGCGTCGCTGTACGGCTGGGATCGCCCTGCGGGCAGCCCGCGCGGGTACGATCTGGGTGTTCTGCGATGTCCGGGAGCGCGGCGAAGGAGCGGTCATGCACTGTCCGTTCTGCCGTCACCCCGATTCCCGGGTGATCGATTCGCGGGAAACCGACGAGGGTCAGGCCATTCGTCGACGCCGGTCGTGTCCCGAGTGTGGACGGCGTTTCACCACGGTCGAGACGGCGGTGCTGGCCGTGGTCAAGCGCAGCGGCGTCACCGAGGCGTTCAGTAGGGAGAAAGTGGTCAGCGGGGTACGCAGGGCGTGTCAGGGTCGGCAGGTCGACGACGACGCGCTCAACCTTCTGGCTCAGCAGGTGGAAGAAACCGTACGCGCGGCGGGGTCCCCGGAGGTCCCCAGCCACGAGGTCGGCCTGGCCATCCTGGGACCGTTGCGCCAACTCGACGAAGTGGCGTACCTACGGTTTGCGTCGGTCTACCGGTCCTTCGAGTCCGCGGAAGATTTCGAGCGTGAGATCGAGCTGCTGCGCGCGCAGCGCAAGGTGCCGACCTAGAGCTGGCGAGCCGGCCCCGGAGACCCGCGTTAGGGTAGCTGCCATGGTCCCTGAGTTGCATCCCGATCTCGAGGCCTTCGCACCGCTGCTCGGCAGCTGGGCTGGTCGGGGGGCGGGCGAGTACCCGACGATCGAGCCCTTCGAATATTTCGAGGAAGTCGTGTTCTCCCATGTGGGGAAGCCATTTCTGGCGTACGCGCAGAAGACCGGGGCGGTGGCTGACGGCAGGCCCTTACACAGTGAGACGGGTTACCTTCGCGTGCCGCGACCGGGCCACATCGAGCTTGTTCTGGCACACCCGACCGGCGTCACGGAAATCGAAGTGGGCACGTATTCCGCACGCGGCGGCGTGATCGAATTCGTGTTGTCCGCCATGTCGATCGGGCTGTCCCCGACCGCCAAAGAGGTGACTGAGCTCGGCCGCTCCTTCCGCATCGACGGCAATGAGTTGTCGTACTCGGTGCAGATGGGTGCCGTCGGGCAACCCTTGCAGCATCATCTGGCCGCGGTGCTGCACCGGAAAGACTGAACATTCGCCGTTGCCATCGGCGGCGGCCGCCGAGGGTCATGGGCCCCTTTCGTTCGGTCTGAGGATCAGGTCGCGCTGCGTTCGTCGTTGCCCATGGCGTTCAGCACCGCTACGCGGGTGTGGGCCGGACCGGTGACCGCCTTCTCCCCACCGCCGGAGCGGAGCAGTTGGCGAAGGGCGGCTTGGTCGTATTCGCCGGGTTCGGTGGTGTCGATGAAGTGCTGCACGACGTCGATGAAGCGGGCCGGGTCGTCGTGAAACGTGAAGTGTCCGGAACCCTCGAAGATCTCCAGCCGCGAGCCCGGCATAGCCGCGTGCGCCATCCGCGCATGGCGCACGGGAACGACGACATCTTTTGCGCCCCAAATTATCTGGACGGGGATGGCTTCGGTCAGATAGCACCGGTCCAGCATGGTGACGATCTGGCCGCGCCAATCCACCACCGCGCGCAGGGTCCGACTGAACGCCGCCGAGGCGGTGGGCTCCGGGAGGTCGTCGAGGATTCGCAGCACGCTGGGCAGGTCCCGGCCCAAGCCGGTGTTCCCGAAGGCCGCGCCCAGCACGCGGCCGACGACCTGCACCGCCGGCAGTACCAGGGGCAGCCGCAGCAGCGCGAGTGCTTCGCTGCCCATCGGCAGCGACGCGCACCGCAATACGAGATTGACATCCTTGGTGACGCCGCCGGCTGCCACAAGAATGAGGCGCTCCACCAAATGCGGGAACTGGTAGGCGAATTGCATCGCGACCCCGCCACCGAGGGAATGGCCGATGATGGTCACCCGCTCGATGTCGAGCACACTGAGCAGGTCGCGTATGCCGTTGGCGTACGCGGCGATGGAGTAGTCGGCGCGCGGCTTGTCGGATTGCCCGTGCCCCAGTAGATCAGGGGCGATGACGGTGAATCGCTGAGCCAGCTTGGCCTGCACGGTGTTCCAGGTTGTGGAGTTGTCACCGATGCCGTGGACCAGCAGGACCGCCGGCCCCGAGCCCGCGATGCGGTAGGCCCTGCGGTACCCATGAATCGTGCGGAACTCCAGCCTCGGTGTCCGCACTTCCCGCACCGAGCGAAGATTGCTCCTGCGCTGCCGCTCGGTCATCTCCACCCTTGTTGTGGGGCCTTGTTGTGGGGCCTTGTTATGGGGCCGTGGTGGCGTTTCGCGTCACTCGAAGGCGCTCATGCCGTGTCGTCGTCGTCGTACTTCTTCTCGGCCTGCTGGGCCAAAAATCGCTCGAACTCCGCGCCGATCTCCTCGCCGCTGGGCAGCTCTTCGTCGCGAGCCAGTAACGATCTGTTCTCCTGTGCGTCGATGAAGGCATCGTACTGGCGCTCGAGTGCGGCCACCACTTGAGCCACTTCCGCGCTCGCCTGGACCTGCTCGTCGATCTTGGCGCGGATTTCTCCCGCCGCCTCCGACAGCGCCGAGAGCGGCAGTTCCAGCGACCCGCTCTTGGCCACCTGCTCAAGCAGCACCTGTGCCGCTGCGGGGTAGTCCGTCTGCGTCAGGTAGTGCGGGACGTGCACGGTGAAGCCGACCACCTCGTGGCCGTGCTGGGCCATCCGGTACTCGAGCAGGTTGGACGCACTGCCCGGGACCTGGATCTCGGCGATCCACGGTTGGAAATCGGCGATCAGCTCTCCGTTGTTGGAATGCGCGGTCAGCGTGATCGGGCGGGTGTGCGGAACCGCCATGGGGACGGTGCCCAGGCCGATGGTCCGCCGTACGCCCAGCCTTTCGGCGAGCATGCGCACCGCGGTGATGAAACGCTCCCATTTCAGGTCCGGCTCCATGCCGGCTAGCAACAGAAACGGCGTGCCGACGCAGTCGCGCAGCGCGTACAAGCTCAACTCCGGGTCGTCATAGTTGGTGAAGTGATCGGTTTTGAAGGTCATCAGCGGGCGCCGCGAGCGGTAGTCCAGCAGTTCGTCGATCGCGAAGGATGCGACCAGTTCGGTGTCCAGGGCCGCCTTGAGGTGGGTGGACGCCAGCCGTATCGCGTGACCGGCGTCGGAGAAGCCCTGCAACGCGTGTACCAGAACAGGTCCCCGGCCGTCGGACGTCAGCAACTGCGGCGCCGGGAACTCGAGCTCGTACATGCCCGACTGTTCGGGCTGGTAGTACTCGTCGTCCGGGTCGTGGCGGTGTGCCATCCGGGTTGCCTCCTTTCGGGAGCTGCTTGAGCAGCGCTCCCTGTAGTGTCCCCCACATCCTCTCGTGTCCCCCCACTCACGGGGCACCAATGGCGGAACAGGGTTATTGAACAGGGCACGTGTGTGCGTCTGTCTGTTCGAACGCGAAAACGCGTCGGCCTCATCCCCGGGCCCGGCGCGATCTGACCGCCGGGCGCCGGTCGGGCATGATGGGAGCCGATGCGAATCTCCCGAGGAGTGCTCTGTTCGGTGGTCGGCCTGGCCATGCTGTCGACGTCCTGCGGCCGGCCCGCCGAGCATGTCTCGGCCCCGCGCGTTCCGTCGCAGCGGGCCAGCGAGCCCGTGGAACGGCTCACCAAGCCCACACGCGCGGCACTCGCCGCGCCGGTGGACCCGGACATGCGCGTGGGGCCGATCTTCCTCGACGGCGGCACCTTGCACGTGTGCACGGGATCGGTGGTGCACTCGGCGGACGGGGACCTGGTGATGACCGCGGCGCACTGCCTGGCCGGCGGTTCGCAGATCACCTTTGCGCCCGGATTCGCCGGCGACGCCGCGCCCAGCGACCTCTGGACAGCCGATACCGTCTATCTCGACCCGCGCTGGACCGCCGCCAAGGACCCGCGCGCCGACTATGCGGTCATGAGGGTCAGAAATCAGGGTGGCGGCGGGTCGGTCGAGTCGCATGTCGGTCTGGCGCTGAAACTGGGTCAGATGCCCGCACCCGGCAGCGACGTCACGGTGCTGGGGTACCCGTCCGGGATCGGCGGTACGCCGGTGGGCTGTCAGACCAGCACCCAGGTCAGCGAGAGTGGTTACCCGTCGGTGGTGTGCGAAGGTCTGGTCGCCGGCACCAGCGGCGGACCGTGGGTCAGTGGCACGACGATCACCGGGCTCACCGGTGGCTTGGAAAGCGGTGGGTGCGCCGAGGACGTCTCGTACTCGGCGCCGTTCGACCAGCATGTCGCCCAACTGCTGGCTCGCGCCGAAGCCGGCGGTCCCGGCGATACCGTCCCGAACGGTGTGGCCGACTCCTGCTAGCGCGACGGCCCGATCAGCGGCGGAATTGGTTGAGCGCCCGCACCTTGTTCATCACGTCGAGCGCGGCGATCTTATAGGCCTCGGAGAATGTGGGGTAGTTGAACACCGCGTCGACCAGGTACTCCACGGTTCCGCCGCAGCCCATCACGGCCTGCCCGATGTGCACCATCTCGGTGGCGCTGGTGCCGAAGATGTGCACCCCGAGCAGCGTGAGGTCCTCGGTGGACACCAGCAGTTTGAGCATCCCGTAGGAGTCGCCGGCGATCTGCCCGCGCGCCAGCTCACGGTACCGGGCCACCCCGACCTCGTAGGGGATTGCGTTCTTGGTGAGCTCGATCTCGGTGGCCCCCACGTAGGACACCTCGGGAATCGAATAGATGCCGATCGGCTGCAGTTCGGTCAGCCCCTCCGCCGGCTCACCGAAGGCGTGGTAGGCGGCCAGCCTGCCCTGTTCCATGGACGTGGCGGCCAGCGCGGGGAACCCGATGACGTCGCCGACGGCGTAGATGTGGGGCACCTTGGTCCGGAACATGTCGTCGACGAGAATCCGCCCACGGCTTTCCACTTCGATGCCGGCGTTGTGCAGATCGAGGTGGTCGGTCTGCCCCTGGCGTCCGGCGGAGTACATGACCGTTTCGGCGGGGATCTGCTTGCCGCTGGCCAGTGTGGTGATCGTGCCCGCCGAACCGACGTCGACCGCGGTCACCTCCTCGCCGAACCGGAATGTCACCGCAAGGTCGCGCAGGTGGAATTTGAGCGCCTCGATGATCTCGGGGTCGCAGAAGTCGAGCATGTCGTCCCGCTTCTCCACGACGGTGACCTTGGTGCCCAGGGCGGCGAACATCGAGGCGTACTCGATGCCTATCACCCCCGCACCCACCACGACCATCGAGGCGGGCAGCGACTTGAGGTCGAGTATCCCGTCGGAGTCGAGCACCCGATCCTCGTCGAACTCGACCCCCGAAGGTCGCGCCGGCCGGGTGCCCGTGGCGATGACGACGTAATCGCCTGTGATCGTGGTCTTTTCGCGGCGGGCGTGATCATCGACGAGAACGGTGTGCGGGTCGACGAACCGGGCGTGGCCGACCAGCAGGTCGATGCGGTTGCGCATCAACTGGTCGCGCACCACGTCGACCTCCTTGCCGATCACGTGCTGGGTGCGTGCCAGCAGGTCGGCCGGGGTGATCCGGTCCTTGACGCGGTAGCTCGCACCGTACAGTTCGCGCTGGTTCATTCCGGTGAGGTACAGCACCGCCTCGCGCAACGTTTTTGACGGGATTGTCCCGGTGTTGACGCATACCCCGCCGAGCATGCGGCCCCGTTCGATCACCGCGACCGACTTACCCAGCTTGGCTGAGGCGATGGCGGCCTTCTGCCCGCCGGGACCCGAACCGATGACCACCATGTCGTACTCGCGCGTGGACGCCATGGGCTAGACACTAGAACAGCGCCACCCACAGTGCCGACTCCATGCACAGGATGAACGCTGCGCCGGTCCGCGCGCGCACCGGCTGACGGTGGGGACCGTCAGCGTTGAGACTCATGACGACGAATCACGCGGATTTCGAACTGAGTCGCCCCGGGGCACTGATCGCGGCACTGCCGGCCGTGCTCGGCTTCGTTCCGGAGAATTCACTCGTACTGGTGTCGCTCGACGGCGGCCAACTGGGGTCGGTGCTGCGGGTCGACCTCACCGAGAAGCTCGCCGACCGGATCGCGCACCTGGCCGAAGTCGCGGCCGCGGCCGAACCCGAGGCCGCGATCGCAGTCGTCGTGGCCGAGGCCGGCGCTCGTTGTCCGGGATGCAACGAGGATTACCGGCGCCTGTGCGCGGCACTCACAGAAGCGTTGTCGGAACACAACATTGAGCTGTGGGCCGCGCACGTCGTTGACCGGGTGGCCGCGGGCGGGCGCTGGCACTGCGTCGACGGCTGCGGTGCGGGCGGTGCCGTCGACGATCCGTCGGCATCCCCGCTGGCCGCGGCCGCCGTGCTCGACGGGCGGCGGCTTTATCCGCGGCGCGCCGACCTGCAGGCCGTCATCGCCATCAAGGACCCGCAGCACACCGGTGCGTTGGCCGAACTGCTCGGCCGGGAGGCCGTTTCCCGAGAAGTGGCGCATCGCGGCGATCCGACCGGCCTCAGCCGCCAGGACGTGGAATGCGCGTTGGCCGCCGCCGCCCGAGTCGCCGACGGCCGTCCGCTGCCCGATACCGCGTTGGCGCGGCTGGGCTGCGCGCTGACCGACGTGCAGGTGCGTGACCCGCTGTACGCGCTGGCGGTCGGCGAGCGCGCCGGGGAGGCGGAGTCGTTGTGGGCGCTGCTGGCCCGCACGTTGCCGCCGCCGTGGCGCGTCGAAGCGCTCGTGTTGCTCGCGTTCAGCGCCTACGCCCGCGGTGACGGGCCGCTCGCGGGCGTGTCGCTGGAGGCCGCGCTGCGATGCGATCCCGAGCACCGGATGGCGGGGATGTTGGACACGGCGTTGCAGTCCGGGGTTCGGCCCGAGCGCATCCGGGAACTCGCGCTCACCGGTTACCGTCTGGCCGAGCGCCTCGGTGTGCGGCTGCCGCCACGCCGGCCGTTCGGCCGGTGCGCAGGGTAGCTCAGACTTTCTCGACCTTGACCGCGTGCGCCATTTCGTGAGGCAGGGTGACGTTCTCGTGACCGGGTATCACGATGGCCACCCCGGCCTGGCCGTTCTCGACGATCACCCGGGCGTTGGGCACGACGCCGGCGTCCTTCAGCCGGCTGATCAAATCGATGTCGCCTTGCACGTGCTCGGTCAGCTGGCGCACCACCACCGCCACCGGCGACCCTCCGGGCAGCTCGGTCAAGCGGACCAGGTTGGCCTCCTCGGCGCTGAAGCCCGAACCCACGCCCAGATCCAGAAGACCCGGAATGGGGTTGCCGAACGGTGAGGTGGTCGGGTGGTTGAGCACTTTCACCAACCGCCGTTCGACGTCCTCGCTCATCACGTGCTCCCAGCGGCATGCCTCGGCGTGCACTTCTTCCCACGGCAATCCGATGACGTCGACGAGCAGACGTTCGGCGAGCCGGTGCTTACGCATCACCGAAACGGCCAGGGCGCGGCCCTTGTCGGTGAGCTCCAGGTGGCGGTCGCCGGCGACGTGGAGTAGGCCGTCGCGTTCCATGCGGGAAACGGTCTGGCTGACGGTCGGGCCGCTCTGATCGAGGCGTTCGGCGATCCTGGCACGAAGGGGAGTGACTCCCTCTTCCTCGAGGTCATAGATGGTCCGCAGGTACATCTCGGTGGTATCAACCAGGTCGTTCATTCAGCACCCTCCAATGACGCCGAGTCTACTGGGCCGGCTGCGCGAATGGGTGCAACGCTTCCCCGGCGACCAGTATGGCGACTGCACACGCGGCGGGCCTACTGCTCTGCTACCCGGCTCTGGTGGTGGCGTCGACCGGCAACGTGCCGGCGACGTCAGCTCGCGTACGACCGGAGGCGGTCGGCGCGTTCGCCGTTACGCAGCTTCGACATCACGTCACGCTCGATCTGGCGAACCCGTTCGCGGGAAAGACCGAACAGTTTGCCAATCTGGTCCAGGGTGCGTGGTTGGCCGTCATCGAGACCGAACCGCAGTCTGATGACCTGATGCTCACGCTCGTCGAGGGTGGACAAAACACTGCGGATGTCGGTGTGCAGCAACTCGGCGATCACCGCGTTCTCCGCGGACATCGCTTCGGCGTCCTCGATGAAGTCGCCCAGCGGCGCCTCTTCCTCGGAGCCAACCGGCATGTCCAGGCTCACCGGGTCGCGGCTGTGCTCGAGCAGGTCGTTGATCTTCTCGACCGGGATGCCCGATTCAGCGGCGAGCTCCTCGTCGCTGGCCTCGCGTCCCAGGTTCTGGTGCATCTCCCGCTTGATCCGAGCCAGCTTGTTGACCTGCTCGACCAAGTGAACCGGCAGGCGGATGGTCCGGCTCTGGTCGGCCATGCCACGGGTGATGGCCTGGCGGATCCACCAGGTGGCATACGTGGAGAACTTGAATCCCTTGGCATAGTCGAACTTCTCCATCGCCCGGATCAGGCCCAGGTTGCCTTCCTGGATCAGGTCGAGCAAGGGCATGCCCCGGCCCGTGTAGCGCTTGGCCAGTGACACCACCAGCCGCAGGTTCGCTTCCAGCAGGTGCCGGCGCGCCGCCTGGCCGTCACGCACGACGGCCGCCAAGTCGCGTTTGCGGTTCTCGCCGAGGCGCTTACGGGTCTCCAGCAGGTGCTCGGCGTAAAGGCCGGCTTCGATGCGCTTGGCCAGTTCAACTTCGTCCGCCGCGTTCAGCAACGCGGTCTTGCCGATGCCGTTCAGATAGACGCGCACCAGGTCAGCTGCGGGACTTTGAGCATCTAGATCGCCTTCGATCCTGCTGGGGGTGGCGTTCGCCATAGCGACCTCCTGATCGGCTTGAGCTGTCGTATGGGTTAACGACACACAGGGTTGGAGAGTTCCCGGCGATCTGTGATCTCACACGCGATGACGTGCAGAAATGCGCCTTCGACCTGAGAAAGTCCTGAGAAGTGCGGCAGGCGGCGACGCACCCGGAAGACGCGTGTCAGCTGTGCCAGTGCGCGCTGTGTGAACCGGGCTGCGGCTGCGGGTCGCGCCGTGGTTCGAGAGCGGGACGCTCCGCAGTCGGGAACAGCGGCGTGCGCGGCGGGGCGGCGTCGAACCGCCGGGGCTCGTCGCGGCGCCGTGGGGGGCGGTCGTTGGCGATCAACACAGCCATCCACGGCAGCGGCAACGATACCGCCACGATCGCCAGCGAGATCAGGCCGTTGTGCCAGGCGCCGTAGGCGACGGCGGCCAGGATCAGCGCCGGTATCCGGAAAGCCATCAGCGCCAGATACTTACGCACCCGCGCGCGGTGCTGTTCGTCGTAGGAGGGTGCGGCGGCGGTGATGAGGATGGGCCGGCCCTCGTCATCAAACCTGTCTCCGGACCCCGGATCGGAGCCGCGCTTCATTCCTCCACTGTCCCACATGTCGCCGATTCCGGCTCGGCCGGTTTCTCCAGGCCACCGGGAGTGCACAATGTCAGTCATGGAGATGTCAGTCATGGAGATGTCAGTCATGGAGACGTCAGTCATGGATACGCAGACGATCGAACGTACCGAGACCGACGAACGCGTCGACGACGGGACCGGGGGTGACACTCCCCGGTACTTTCACTACGTCAAGAAGGACAAGATCGCCGAGAGCGCCGTGATGGGCAGTCATGTGGTCGCCTTGTGCGGCGAGGTTTTTCCGGTGACGCGGGCGGCCAAACCAGGGTCGCCGGTGTGCCCGGACTGCAAGAAAATCTACGAGCAGCTCAAGAAAAGCTGATCATGCCGGCGGTTCGACCGTAGCGACGTCGCGCTTCGGCACCGTCGGGTGCGCAGGCGAATCCGCCGACTTCAGTGCACGCATGCGTGACATCAGCCAAGTGCGCAGCCGGTGGGCATGCGTCTCGGGTGCCGGGAACTCCTCTTGGACGGCGGCATTGAGTTCGGCGCCGAACATGATTGCGAAACCGCCGAAAAAGGCGAACAGCAGAAACGCGATAGGCGTGGACAGCGCGCCGTAGGTGTATCCGGTGCGGGTGATCCAACTCAGGTAGATCCGCAGGCCCAGGGTGGCGATCACGAACACCGCAGTGGCCAGTCCCGCTCCCAGGATCAGCCGGTGCGACGGCAGCGGCACCGGCAGCGCCACCCGGTACAAGATCATGATCCCGACCATGAGCGCGAGCACGAGCGCCGGGTAGTAGCCGAAACGCAACGTGTTGGCCAGGGTGACCGGGATGTGTTCTCCGATCTTGCGCGGTCCCACCACCAGTAGCGGCGCCGTCGACACAACGACCACGAGCATCATCAGGTACAGGAACAGTGCGAAGAAGCGCTGGCGCACCGGGTGGCGCAACGGCGTCTGGCCATGGGCTTCTACCACGGAATCGACGAACGCCGAGATCGCCGAGGAGCCCGCCCACAGGGAGATCACGAAACCCAGCGACACCACCTCTCCCCGCGCGCCGTTGGTGATGTCGCGCATGGTGGGTTCGATGATCTCGTTGACCACGCTGCGGGAGAAGACGGTGTGGGCCGTCGTGATCACCTGCCGCTCGATGCTGGGCAGCATGTCCGGGCCGAACAGAGGCGCGACGTACGCCAGACTGCCCAGCATTCCCAGCAGCAGCGGCGGTAGGGACAGCGCCGACCAGAAGCCGGCCTGCGCGGACTCGGAAAAGATGGAATCTTCCCAACTCTTCGCGACAGTTCTCCGAGAGATTCGCCAGACGTGGTGGCGGGACGGTTTAGGGACCTGATCACTCATACAAGTCCAGCATTACCGAAAACTGCGCCCGCGGCCCACATTCGACGCAGGCGAGTCGACGTTGGGCTAGCTTTCGCTGAACTCCAGCACGGCGGCCAACTCGACCAGTTTCGATTCATGCTCGTTGGCGTGGTGCTGGCAGAACAGGAGTTCTGCTCCGGAAGGCAGCGTGGCACGGACGCGGGCTGCGGCGCCGCAGCGGTCACAGCGGTCAGCTCTGGTCAATGGACTGGTCAGAGTTGCGTTCATGGCTTCTCCGTTCTGGCGTTTCTCTACTGTCTCAGACGTAGGGGATTTTCGTGTTGTTCACCGATCGTTACAGGGTGTGTCGTTTCTCACCCGTTCCCCACGCATTCCGGGAAGGCTCTTTAAGGTGTCCTTCCGTGACCTTCACTTCTGACGCACTGGTCCACTTGTGCGGTGCCGACGAGTGGTCCCGCGCCTGCCAAGAGGGAGCGATCCTGCCGCAAAGCACCGACGCGGGTGCCGGTTTCATCCACTTGTCGACTCCGCAGCAGGTACATCTACCGGCAAACCGCCTCTACCGCGGTCGTTCCGACTTGCTCATGCTGCACATCGACGCGGGGCTGCTGGATTCGCCTGTTCGTTGGGAGCCCGGTGTGTCAACGGATCCGACGGCCATGGTGTTCCCGCATTTGTACGGTCCGCTTCCTTTGCGGGCGGTAATGCGTGTCACGGACTACCGCCCGGGACGCGACGGCGCCTTCCCCCCGATCGCCGAGGTGCCGGGGCTCGGCTGGTCCGCGCAGGCGTGACTCGGCGGGCGGCGCCGGACACAATGTCAGTCCAGGTAGTCGCGCACTAGGGTCCGGTTAGCGCTGTACGTGACCAGGGATTATGCCGGTCACGCCTGAGCGTGAGACCTGCGAATATCTTGGATTGGCGATGCTCTCTTATCCGAGAGAGAGGCAACCATGCCCACCACAACCGACCAAGCCGCCACCGACCGCAGCGCGCACCCAGTCGACTCCACCACCCGCGCATGCTGTGACGGCATCGGCCGTCACACGCCCGACTGCCCCGAGCCGCAACGAAGCACCGACACCGAAACGCGGCCTGTCCCCGCACCTCCTGGCGCGGTTCATCTGCTGCCCTGGGAGGCTCCGACCACGACCGGCCTCGCTGAGTGGGTCCGCTACTTCGACGGCACCACCCGCGTCGTGCATCTCGACAACCGGGACCGCGACATCGAGGTCACCATCGAGGGCACGCAATGGGAAGACGGCCGCGTCGGCAGCCCCCGGGTGCGGGTGCGCGACATCGACCCCGACAATCCGCTCACGGTCGAGCAGGCCCGCGCATTAGGCGCCGCGCTGACGGCGGCAGCCGTCGAAGTTAAGGAGCTGGCCGACTACCGTCACCACCGCGACACCGCGCGTGTGATTCCAGCGATGGTCACCGGGGCGGCCGATGTGCGAATCGACGTCTGCACTGATGAGGACAGCGACGGCGCGGAGCGCTACATCATGCTCAACGGCGAGATTCATCTGCTCAACCCCGCCGCGGTGCGCCGGGTCGCCAGGGAGCTGCTGGACGCGGCCGACGAGCTCGAGGGGGCCGAGCAGTGACCAGAACGGGCGGCACCACCACCGCTCGGTATGAGCGCTACCTGGCGAGGATTGAATACATCACCACCGTGGTCAGGCTGGACGACCTCACCATGTCTGAGTTGATGTCGTTGGCTGCGGTGCTTGAGCCAGCGCACGCCCGGGTCGCGGCCGTGAACGGGGCACCCGTGCTGCGGCTCGTCCGCGAGGACACCGGAGCCGGGCTGGTGTGATCCTGCATCTGAAACGGGGTGTCACGGGGCGTGCCTGCTCTCCCTCGATTCGAGCACGCCCCGTTGGCGCCTCCCGCGTGAGGAACGCGCCGAAGTCGTGGCATCACTACGGGAGTCGGGACTGAGCATTCCGGCGATCGCCAGCGCAACAGGTCTCGGATACGGGACAGTGCAGCGTGAGATCGCATCAGGTTATCCAAATGGACAACGTGACGATCCGGTCGACGCCGAGGTGGACGAGGACGCGCTTGCCGAGGAGTTGATCATCGCCGAGCAGCAGTTGCCGCCGCTACCCGAGAACTACATGCACGCGAAGCAATGCCTACGAGCCCCCCGCGAGCGCCGCAGTCGGTGGACAAGTTGTCGGCCCCCGGGAGCACACTGCAGACACAGCCAAGGAGGACACACCATGATCCGCACGTTCATCGCCGCCGCAGTCATCGGCTGCACGCTGTCCCCCGCCATGGTCGCTGTCAGCCCGCCCGCCCACGCGGGCCCCGTCCAGTGGTGCGATCCCGCCTCACCGCTGTTTGACCCGACGGTCTGCGCCGACGAGTCACCCGGCGGCGGCTACAGCTGCGACCCGTTCGGGCCGGCCTACGATCCGAACTACTGCGCCACCCAGAGCCGACCGAGCAGCTAATGGCGCGGCTGAACCACTGTCCCGGACAGCGCGCGGACACCCCCCAAACAACCCCCCGGCAACACCCCCACAAAAGAGGTCGCCCCGAAGGGAAATCCCCCCTACGCGGCATGAGCAGGCACCGGAATTCCCGCTCTGACCAGGGGATTTCCCACGCGGCATGAGCAGGCACGCCAGATTTTTTGGGCCCGTGTAAAAAAAGGTGTCCAGGGCGGCGGTCGCCACACCCCCCCTCCCCCCTGATTTTTTCGAGGGGGGGGGTAGCTGCGGGAGGGTTTGCGCTGGTGGGATGCCCGGCATAGTTTGCTGTACGTGGTGGGTTGAGCGGGAGCGGCTACGACCGAAACGGG
>NZ_JBYCLC010000026.1:0-27814 GCF_057473685.1 Mycobacterium sp. TH-M116
CACCCCGAGCACGCCGAGTTCGAGGACCGTGCATCCACCGATCCGCTCGAACTCAAGGCCAAGGAGCACGACCTCAACTACGTCAAGCTCGACGGCGAGGTCGGCATCATCGGCAACGGCGCCGGACTGGTCATGTCGACGCTGGACGTGACCGCCTACGCGGGCCAGAAGCACGGCGGAGTCAAGCCTGCCAACTTCCTCGACATCGGCGGCGGTGCCTCGGCTGAGGTGATGGCCGCGGGCCTGGATGTGATCCTCAACGACGCCCAGGTCAAGAGCGTGTTCGTCAACGTCTTCGGTGGCATCACCGCCTGCGACGCGGTGGCCACCGGGATCGTCAAGGCGCTGGAGATCCTCGGCGACGAGGCCAACAAGCCGTTGGTGGTTCGGCTCGACGGCAACAACGTCGACGAGGGCCGCCGCATTCTGGCCGAGGCCAACCATCCGCTCGTCATCCAGGCCGAGACCATGGACGCCGGTGCCGACAAAGCCGCCGAGCTGGCGAACAAGTAGAAAAGGAATCATGACCCATGTCTATTTTCCTTAACGCGGACTCCAAGGTCATCGTCCAGGGCATCACCGGTGGCGAGGGCACCAAGCACACCGCGCTCATGCTCAAGGCGGGAACCCAGGTGGTGGGCGGCGTCAATGCCCGCAAAGCGGGAACCACGGTGTCGCACAAGGACGCCAACGGCGACGACGTCGAGTTGCCGGTGTTCGGCACCGTCGAGGAGGCGATGAAGAAGACCGGCGCCGACGTGTCCGTCGTCTTCGTGCCGCCGAAGTTCGCCAAGGACGCGATCATCGAGGCCATCGACGCGCAGATCCCGCTGCTGGTGGTCATCACCGAGGGAGTCCCGGTGCAGGACACCGCCTACGCGTGGGCCTACAACCTGGAAAAGGGTGGATCAAGGGCCCCCAAGACGCGGATCATCGGACCGAACTGCCCGGGCATCATCACACCGGGTCAGGCGTTGGCGGGTATCACCCCGGCCACCATCACCGGCTCCGGGCCCGTCGGGCTGGTGTCCAAGTCCGGGACGTTGACCTATCAGATGATGTACGAGCTGCGCGATTTCGGCTTCTCGACGGCCATCGGCATCGGCGGCGACCCGGTGATCGGCACCACCCACATCGACGCCATCGAGGCCTTCGAGCAGGACCCCGAGACGAAGATCATCGTGATGATCGGTGAGATCGGTGGGGACGCGGAGGAGCGTGCGGCCGACTACATCAAGGCCAACGTGTCCAAGCCGGTCGTCGGCTACGTCGCGGGATTCACCGCTCCGGAAGGCAAGACCATGGGCCACGCCGGGGCGATCGTTTCCGGTTCCTCAGGTACCGCGGCGGCCAAGAAGGAGGCCCTCGAGGCGGCCGGAGTCAAGGTCGGCAAGACGCCGTCGGAGACCGCGGCGCTGGCCCGCGAGATCCTGAGCGGCCTGTAGGCCCCACTTGACCACCCTGGATCCGCACACGCCCGTCGTCGTGGGCGTCGGCCAGTCCGCCGAGCGCGTCGACGACCCCGGCTACCGGGCGATGTCCCCGGTCGAGTTGGCCGCCGCCGCTTCCCGTGCCGCCGTCGTCGACTCCGGCGCAGACGTCGACGCGGTGGCGGCGGCCGTGGACACCGTGGCCGGGGTTCGGCAGTTCGAGATCTCCGGGCCGGTCGCCAAGGCCGTGCTGGGATGCTCGAACAACTACCCGCGTTCGGTGGCCAACCGCCTCGGCGCCAACCCCGCGCGCGCGATCCTGGAGATCGTCGGCGGCCAGGGGCCGCAGCATCTGATCAGCGAGCTGGCCGCCGGGATAGCCGCCGGCCGTTCTCACGTCGCCCTGATCTTCGGCTCGGACGCGACGTCCACGCTGCGGCACTGGGCGGGCCGCGACGGCAAACCGGACTTCGCCGAGACCGTGGACGGCGACCTGGAAGACCGCGGCCACGGTATCGAGAAGCTGATCTCGCGCTACACGGTCATCCATGGTCTGACCAGCGCGCCGATCCAGTACGCGTTGCTGGAGAACGCCCGCCGGGCCGGCACCGGGCAGGGGCCGGTCCAGTACCGGCGAACCATGGCCGAGCTGTTCGCGCCGTTCACCAAGGTCGCCGCCAACAACCCGTTCGCCGCCGCTCCGGTCGAGCGCAGCGTCGACGAACTGGTCACCGTGACCGAGCGCAACCGGATGATCGCCGAGCCCTACCCGCGGCTGATGGTCGCGCGCGATCAGGTCAACCAGGGGGCGGCCGCGCTGCTGATGTCGGTGGAGGCGGCGCGGCGGCTGGGAGTGCCCGAGGACAACTGGGTCTATCTGCACGGGCACACCGACCTGGAGGAACAAGCACTGCTGGACCGTCCGGACCTCGGCCACTCCCCGTCTGCCGTCCTGGCGGTGCGCGAGGCGCTCGCGATGGCCGGAATCGGCGTCGACGACGTCGCCACCTTCGATCTGTACAGCTGCTTTCCGGTGCCGGTGTTCAACATCTGCGACGGCATGGGCATCGCGCCCGACGATCCGCGCGGCCTGACCCTGACCGGCGGGCTGCCGTTCTTCGGCGGTGCCGGCAACAACTACGCGATGCACGCGGTCGCCGAGACCGTCGCCCAGATGCGGAAGATGCCGGGACGGTTCGGTCTCGTCGGCGCCAACGGCGGCATTCTCAGCAAGTACTCGGTCGGCGTCTACTCCACCACCCCGGTGCCTTGGACGCCGGACCGCAACGCGCCGTTGCAGGCGCAGGTCGCCGGGTGGCCGACCCGGCCGGTGACCGAGAACGCCGACGGTCGCGGCACCGTCGAGACCTATACGGTCCGCCGCGACGACGGACGCCCGACCGGGATCGTCATCGGCATGCTCGACGACGGCACCCGGTTCCTGTCCACCACCGAGGACGACGAGCTGATCGCGCTGCTCATCGACGGCGACCCGCTCGGGCGCGAGGTGCGGGTGCGCTCCTTCGACTACGGCAACCGCTGCTTTGCCCGCTGAGCGCGTCAGACCAGGGCGGCGAGCTTGCCGGCCAGTCGCTCCACGTAGGCGGCGACCTCGGCGTCGGGGCGGTCGGGCAGGCCGAACAGCACCTCGGTGACCCCGAGTTCGGCCCAGTGCGCCAGCTTCTCGGGCACCGGCTTGAAGTCCAGCGCCACGATCTGCGGGGCGCCGTCCCGGCCGGCTGCCGCCCAGATGTCCTGCAGCTGCCTCACCGGAGTGTCGATGTCGAAGTCGCGGGGCGTGGTGATCCAGCCGTCGGCGCTGCGCGCGATCCACGTGAAGTTCTTCTCGGTGCCCGCGGCGCCCAGCAGCACCGGAATGTGCGGCTGCACCGGCTTGGGCCAGGCCCAGCTGGGCCCGAATCGGACGAACTCGCCGTCGTAGGCGGCCTCTTCCTGCGTCCACAGCGCCCGCATCGCCTCGAGGTATTCGCGCAGCATGGTGCGCCGCCGTCCGGGGGGCACGCCGTGGTCGGCGAGCTCGTCGGTGTTCCAGCCGAAGCCGACGCCCAGGCTGACTCGGCCGCCGGACAGGTGGTCGAGGGTGGCGATGCTCTTCGCAAGCGTGATCGGGTCGTGCTCGACGGGCAACGCGACCGCGGTCGACAGCCGCACCCGCGAGGTCACCGCGCACGCGGCGCCCAGACTCACCCACGGGTCCAGCGTGCGCATATAGCGGTCATCCGGCAGTGACTCGTCGCCTGTCGTCGGGTGAGCCGCCTCCCGCTTGACCGGTATGTGAGTGTGTTCCGGCACGTAAAACGTCTGAAAGTTGTGGTCGTCGGCCAGCTTGGCGGCTGCCGCCGGGGAGATGCCGCGGTCGCTGGTGAAAAGCACAAGCCCGTAATCCATGCCGAGAATTAGAACGTGTTCTACCTGTTCAGGGCAAGCGGCCGCCGCTCGGACAGTCGTGACGGCGGGCCGGTCGTACCGGCGCAGCAACCCGAACGTGCGCTAGCGTGGTGGATCGGCCGCGGGGTAATGCGAGCGCAGCGGAATCGGCGTGGACAAGCGCGCCGGCGCGGCGCCGCATTGCAGCAGTGGCCTGGCGCCGCGACGTCATGCAATCAAGACGTTGTGCAGTCAAGACGTTGTGCAATCAAGACGTTGTGCAATCAACAGGAGGAGTCATGACCTACTCGCCCGGTAGTCCCGGTTATCCGCCCACACAGCCCGGCGGCTCCTACTCGGGCGCGACACCCTCGTTCGCCAAGACCGATGACCAAACCAGCCTCCCGGTCTACCTCACCGTCGCGGTCGCGGGACTCGGCCTGGCGGTCTATCTGCTGAACTTCGGTCCCACGTTCATCATCGGCGCCGAACTCGGTCCGAGTGCGGGCGGGCGCGCCGGCGATGCCGGTTACGCGGTCGACGTGTCGGTGTTGGCCGCGCTGCTTGCCGCCGTGTCCCTGCTGCCCAAGGCGAAGAGAAACCTGGCCGTGGTTGCCGTGGTCGCCGTGCTCGGTGCGTTGATCGTGATCACCGAGATGGTCAACACGCCCGCGGGCTACGAGATCGGCTGGGCGCTCTGGCCGCTGCTGGCGTGCAGTCTGCTGCAGGCGATCGCCGCGGTCCTCGCGATCCTGCTCGAGGCGGGTGTTGTCACCGCCCCGGCGCCGCGGCCGAAGTACGATCCGTACGCGCACTACGGCCAGTACGGCCAGTACGGGCAATACGGCGTTCAGCAGCCACCCGGCGGGTACTACGGTCAGCCGGGTGCGCAACAACACGGCGGATCCCAGTCGCACAACCCGCAGCAGCCGCCCGGCTACGGAGCGCAGCAGTACGGCGGAGGTTACCCGCCGGGCCACAGTCCTACCCAGGCGGCGTCGACCGGCGGATCCGGTTCGTTCAGTGCGCAGCCGGCGGCGCCGCAGGGCCCGTCCACGCCACCCACCGGTTTCCCCAGCTTCAGTCCTCCACCCACGGTCGATGCGGCGGACATCGCCGGCTCCCAAGTCGGTTCGTCCGCGGCCGACCACTCCCGGAAGAGCGGCGACGAGCAGACCAACGACCAAGGTCAGCAGCAGTCTCCGACGTCCTCCTCTGGCCCGGTGTCGGGCTGACCGCGCGCTCTCGCGCCCGGTAGTGTACGTGCGCCCAGGGTGACACGGGTGGAGGACCATCGGGCAGCGGGGGCCCGCCAGGGGCGTGACCTTCTCAGGGTCGCGTTCGGCCCCGCAGTGGTGGCGTTGGGCATCATCGCCGCCGTCACGCTGCTCCAATTGCTGATCGCCAACAGCGACATGACTGGCGCCCTGGGTGCCATCGCCAGCATGTGGCTCGGCGTGCATCAGGTGCCGGTCTTCATCGGCGGCCACGAACTGGGCGTGATGCCGTTGTTGCCCGTGCTGCTGATGGTCTGGGCTACCGCGCGCAGCACGGCACGGGCGACCTCACCGCACTCGTCGTGGCTGGTGGTTCGCTGGATTGTCGCCTCGGCGCTCGGCGGCCCCCTGTTGATGGCGGCGATCGCGCTCGCGATGATCCACGATGCGTCGACGGTGCTCACCGAGCTGGAGACGCCCAGCGCCCTGCGCGCGTTCGTCGGCGTGCTGCTCGTGCACGCCATCGGCACGGCAATCGGCGTGTGGTCCCGCGTGGGTCCACGGGTGCTGGCGGTCTCATCGCTGCCGCCCTGGCTGGGTGACTCCCTGCGCGCGGGCTCGGCCGGTGCGCTGGCGCTGGTCGGGCTGTCCGGCCTGGTGACGGCGGGTTCACTGGTCGTGCACTGGGCCACGATGCAAGAGCTCTACGGCATCACCGATTCGATCTGGGGCCAGTTCAACCTCACCGCGCTGTCAGTGTTGTACACGCCCAACGTCATTGTCGGGACGTCGGCGGTCGCGGTCGGGTCCAGTGCCCATCTCGGCTTCGCAACGTTCAGCTCCTTCACCGTCTTCGGCGGCGACATTCCAGCGTTGCCGATCCTGGCCGCGGCCCCCACGCCGCCGCTCGGGCCGGTATGGGTGGCACTGCTCATCATCGGTGCCTCATCGGGCGTGGCGGTCGGCCAGCAGTGCGCCAGGCATGCGTTGCCCCTGGTTCCGGCGACGGCCAAGCTGCTGGTCGCCTCGGTCGCCGGGACCCTGGTGATCTCCTTGCTGGCCCTCGGCGCAAGTGGTCGGCTGGGCAACTTCGGCGATGTCGGCGTTGACCAGGGCGCTCTGGCGATCGGTGCGTTCTTCTGGTTCACGGTCGTCGGCTGGGTGACGGTGATCATGGCCGGCGGTGTCCGGCGTCAGCCGCGGCGGGCCAAACCCACGCGAGAACCGGCGGCAGAGGTGACGGCAGAGGTGGCGGCAGAGGTGGCGGCCGAAACGGTCGGCGAGGTCGGCGAGGTCGACGAGGTCGGCGAGGTCGGCGAGGTCGACGAGCCAATCGATTCCGCAACGTTTTTCGCGGAGCCCGACGAATCGGCTGCCGAACCGGCCGAAGCCGACGGGTTGGGCGTCGAGGAGGCGCCGGACGCCGACGCTTCGCCTCCCGAAGAACCTGAGCCGCAGCCCGAGTAGGCCTTCGGGCCGTTGGCGGGACCGAGTCTGCTGCGCTGAAGGCATCGAAACTGCGCTGAGCGCGTCGACCGGTCCGGCGATCGCGCGCTGCCCGCAGGCTCGGCGTTTCCTCCGGCCGTGCTGATGCACGGCCGGAGGAGGAGCCCGACTATGTTGCATTGCCGGGCTCCTCCTCCGGCCGTGCTGATGCACGGCCGGCATCGTCGCCCGACTAGGCTCTGCGTGTGCTTGAACCGCTCCGCGTACCCCCGAGCGCCCCGGCGCGAGTGGTGGTGTTGGCTTCGGGCACCGGTTCGCTGCTGGCGGCCCTGATCGAGGCCGCCACCGGCGACTATCCCGCCCGGGTGGTGGCCGTCGGAGCGGACCGTCAGTGCCCCGCGGTCGAGATCGCCACGGCGGCGTCGGTGCCCACATTCGTCGCCCGGCTTGCCGACCATCCCGGCCGCGACGCCTGGGACACCGCCGTCACCGACGCCACCGCCGCCCACTCGCCCGACCTCGTAGTGTCGGCCGGATTCATGAAAATTCTTGGGCCGCAGTTTCTTTCACGCTTCTACGGCCGTATCGTCAACACGCATCCCGCGCTGCTGCCGGCTTTTCCCGGCGCGCACGGCGTGGCCGACGCGTTGGCCTACGGTGTGAAGGTCACGGGTTGTACGGTGCACCTGGTGGATGCCGGGACGGACACCGGGCCGATCCTGGCGCAGCAAGCCGTCGCGGTACTCGACGGTGATGACGAACAGACGTTGCACGAACGCATCAAAGTCAGCGAGCGGCAGCTTCTGGTGGACGTGGTGGCCGCGATCGCAACCGGTGGCATGACTTTGACCGGGCGACAGGCAACGATCGGACGAAAGGCGATCATAGGATGAGCACCGACGACTGGCGGGAAACGGCGAGAAGGCCGATCCGTCGCGCGCTGATCAGCGTCTACGACAAGACCGGGCTCGTGGAGCTTGCCCGGGGACTGGCGGCGGCCGGCGTAGAGATCGTCTCCACGGGGTCCACGGCAAAGACCATCGGCGACAAAGGGATTCCGGTGACACGCGTGGAGGAACTGACCGGGTTTCCCGAGGTGCTCGACGGCAGGGTCAAGACGTTGCATCCGCGGGTGCACGCCGGCCTGCTGGCCGATCTGCGTAAGTCCGAGCACGCCGACGCCCTCGAGCAGCTCGGGATCGAGGCCTTCGAACTGGTCGTGGTCAACCTTTACCCGTTCAGCGAAACGGTCGAATCCGGCGCGAGCGTCGACGAATGCGTCGAGCAGATCGACATCGGCGGGCCGTCGATGGTGCGCGCCGCCGCGAAAAACCATCCCAGCGTGGCGGTCATCACCGACCCGCTCGGGTACGACGGCGTGCTCGCCGCGGTGCGGCACGGCGGATTCACCCTGGGTGAGCGCAAGAAGCTGGCGGCGCTGGCATTTCAGCACACCGCGGAATACGACCTCGCGGTCGCGAGCTGGATGCAGTCGACGCTGGCGCCCGAGCATCCGCCCACTGTGTTTCCCGAGTGGTTCGGCCGCGGCTGGCGCCGCTCGGCGATGCTGCGCTACGGCGAGAACCCGCATCAACAAGCGGCGCTCTACACCGACCCCGGCGCCTGGCCCGGCCTGGCGCAGGCCGAGCAGCTGCACGGGAAAGAGATGTCCTACAACAACTTCACCGATGCCGATGCGGCATGGCGGGCCGCTTTCGACCACGAGCAGATCTGCGTGGCGATCATCAAGCACGCCAACCCCTGTGGCATCGCCATCTCGGCGGTATCGGTCGCCGACGCGCATCGCAAGGCGCACGAATGCGATCCGCTGAGCGCGTTCGGGGGAGTCATCGCGGCGAACACCGAGGTGAGCGTCGAGATGGCGGAGTATGTGAGCACCATCTTCACCGAGGTGATCATCGCGCCGGCTTACGCGCCGGGTGCCGTCGCTGCGCTGACGGGCAAGAAGAACATCCGCGTACTGGTGGCCGCCGAGCCGCTGACCGGCGGTCTCGAGCTGCGACCGGTGAGCGGGGGCCTGCTGATGCAGCAGCGCGACGAACTCGACGCCCACGGCGACAATCCGCTGAACTGGACCCTGGCGACCGGATCGCCGGTCGACCAGGCCACGTTGACCGACCTGGTCTTCGCCTGGCGCACCTGCCGCGCGGTCAAGTCGAACGCGATCGTGATCGCCGCCGACGGCGCGACCGTCGGGGTCGGCATGGGACAGGTCAACCGCGTCGACGCGGCCCGCCTGGCCATCGAGAGAGGAAATGCGCGCGGCGGCGAGCGGGTCCGCGGCGCGGTCGCGGCCTCCGACGCGTACTTCCCGTTCCCCGACGGGCTCGAGACCCTGGCCGCCGCCGGCGTCAAGGCGATCGTGCATCCGGGCGGGTCGGTCCGCGACGACGAGGTCACCGAAGCGGCGGCCAAGGCCGGCGTCACCGTGTACCTCACCGGAGCCCGGCATTTCGCGCATTGAGGCGCGCATTGAGGCGTGCGTAGGGAACGGTGCGCCGAGCCCCCTGCGGCGGCATCGGATGACGCACGTCGCTGCGCGTCGTAGCGTGGAGTGGTGACTGCACCGAGCAACCTGCCCCGTACCGTCGGCGAACTGCGTGCCGCCGGGCATCGCGAACGGGGCGTCAAGCAAGAAATCCGGGAGAATCTGCTGAACGCGCTGGCCGCCGGTTCAGATGTCGGCGAGGTCTGGCCGGGCATCCTGGGTTTCGAGGACACCGTGTTGCCGCAGCTGGAACGCGCGCTGATCGCCGGCCACGACGTCGTCCTGCTCGGTGAACGAGGCCAGGGTAAGACGCGGCTGCTGCGGGCGCTGGTCGGCCTCCTCGACGAGTGGACGCCGGTGATCGCCGGGGCCGAACTTGGCGAGCACCCCTACACGCCGATCACGCCGGAATCCATCCGGCGGGCCGACGAGCTGGGTGACGCCCTGCCGATCGAGTGGAAGCATCGCAGCGAGCGCTACACCGAGAAGCTGGCCACCCCGGACACCGGCGTCGCCGACCTGGTCGGCGACGTCGACCCGATCAAGGTCGCCGAGGGCCGCAGCCTCGGGGACCCCGAAACCATCGCCTACGGCCTCATCCCGCGGGCGCACCGCGGCATCGTGGCGGTCAACGAACTGCCCGACCTGGCCGAGCGTATCCAGGTGTCGATGCTCAATGTCATGGAGGAGCGCGACATCCAGGTCCGCGGCTACACGCTGCGCCTGCCGTTGGACGTACTGGTGGTGGCCAGCGCCAACCCCGAGGACTACACCAACCGCGGGCGCATCATCACCCCGCTCAAAGACCGGTTCGGCGCCGAGATCCGCACCCATTACCCGCGTGAACTCGATGCGGAGATCGGCTTGATCGCCCAGGAGGCACACCTGAGCGCGCAGGTGCCCGACTACCTGATGCAGGTGATCGCGCGCTTCGCCCGCTACCTGCGCGAGTCCAACTCGGTCGACCAGAGGTCGGGGGTGTCGGCACGGTTCGCGATCGCGGCGGCCGAGACCGTGGCGGCCGCCGCCCGCCATCGGGGTGCGGTGCTGGGAGAAACCGATCCGGTGGCGCGCGTCGTGGACCTGGGCACCGTGATCGACGTCCTGCGCGGCAAGCTGGAATTCGAGTCCGGTGAGGAGGGCCGCGAACAGGCCGTGCTCGAGCACCTGCTGCGGCGTGCGACCGCCGACACGGCGTCGCGGGTGCTGGGTGGTATCGACGTCGGCTCGTTGGTGGCTGCGGTCGAGGCGGGTTCGGCGGTGACGACCGGTGAGCGCGTGTCGGCCAAAGACGTGCTGGCCGCCGTGCCGGGGCTGCCCGTCGTGGATCAGATCGCCGCCAAGATCGGCGCCGAATCCGAGGGCGAGCGTGCCGCAGCGCTGGAACTGGCGCTGGAGGCGCTGTATCTGGCCAAGCGCATCGACAAGATGTCCGGAGAGGGCCAGACCGTCTATGGCTGAACCGATCAGGGGGCACTCGCTTCGCTACTCGGCGTACACCGGGGGTCCCGACCCCCTGGCTCCGCCGGTGGATCTGCGCGAGGCGCTCGAGCAGATCGGTGAGGACGTCATGGCCGGCACCTCGCCGCGGCGCGCGCTGTCCGAACTGCTGCGCCGCGGCACCAAGAACATGCCGGGGGCCGACCGGCTGGCGGCCGAGGCGAACCGGCGCAGGCGGGAGTTGTTGCGCAACAACAATCTCGACGGCACCCTGCAGCAGATCAAGAAGTTGCTCGACGAGGCCGTGCTGGCCGAGCGCAAAGAACTGGCCCGCGCGCTCGACGACGACGCACGCTTCGGCGAACTGCAACTGGACGCGTTGCCGGCGTCGCCGGCCAAGGCCGCCCAGGAGCTGTCGGACTACAACTGGCGCAGCGGCGAGGCGCGTGAAAAGTACGAGCAGATCAAGGATCTGCTGGGCCGCGAGATGCTCGATCAGCGTTTCGCCGGCATGAAGCAGGCGCTGGAGGGTGCCACCGACGAGGACCGCCAACGGGTCAAGAAGATGGTGGATGACCTCAACGGGCTGCTGGACAAGCACGCCCGCGGCGAGGACACGCCGCAAGACTTCCAGGACTTCATGGCCGAGCACGGCGAGTTCTTCCCGGAGAACCCGCGCAACGTCGACGAGCTGCTGGACTCGCTGGCCAAACGCGCCGCCGCCGCGCAGCGTTTCCGCAACAGCCTGAGCCCGGATCAGCGCGCCGAACTGGATGCATTGGCGCAGCAGGCATTCGGGTCCCCGGCGCTGATGCAGGCACTGGACCGGCTCGATGCCCATCTGCAGGCCGCCCGCCCGGGTGAAGACTGGGGCGGCTCCGAGCAGTTCTCCGGGGACAACCCGTTCGGCATGGGCGAGGGCGCCCAGGCGCTGGCCGACATCGCCGAACTCGAGCAACTGGCCGAGCAACTGTCGCAGAGCTACCCGGGCGCCACCATGGACGACGTGGATCTCGACGCGCTGGCCCGCCAACTGGGCGACCAGGCCGCCATCGACGCCCGAACTCTTGCCGAACTGGAACGCACCCTGGTCAACCAGGGCTTCCTGGACCGCGGTTCCGACGGCCAGTGGCGGCTCTCGCCCAAGGCCATGCGCCGCCTCGGTGAGACGGCCTTACGCGATGTAGCACAACAACTTTCGGGTCGACGTGGTGAACGTGAGCTGCGCCGGTCGGGCGCGGCCGGGGAGTTGACCGGCGCGACCCGCCCCTGGCAGTTCGGTGACACCGAGCCGTGGAACATCTCCCGCACGCTGACCAACGCCGTGCTGCGCGAGGCGGGTAGTGTGAGGCTGGACGGCGCCTCCGGCCCGATCCGGATCACCGTCGACGACGTCGAGGTGTCCGAGACCGAGGCCCGAACCCAGGCCGCCGTGGCGCTGCTGGTCGACACCTCGTTCTCGATGGTGATGGAGAACCGCTGGCTGCCGATGAAGCAGACGGCCCTGGCGCTCAATCACCTCGTGTGCACCCGATTCCGCGCGGATGCGTTGCAGATCGTCGCCTTTGGCCGCTACGCCCGCACGGTCACGGCCGCCGAGCTCACCGGGCTCGAAGGAGTCTACGAGCAGGGCACCAATCTGCACCACGCGCTGGCGCTGGCGGGCCGGCACCTGCGGCGGCACGCAGGCGCGCAGCCCGTCGTGCTGGTGGTGACCGACGGCGAGCCCACTGCCCATCTGGAAGACTTCGACGGGGAGGGGCCGGGTTCTGCCGTGTTTTTTGATTACCCGCCGCATCCGCGGACCATCGCGGCGACCGTGCGCGGGTTCGACGACATCGCCCGCCTCGGGGCGCAGGTGACGATCTTCCGGTTGGGCAGCGACCCCGGTCTGGCGCGGTTCATCGACCGCGTCGCGCGGCGGGTCGAGGGGCGGGTCGTGGTGCCCGACGTGGACGGGCTGGGAGCGGCCGTGGTGGGCGACTACCTACGGTGCCGGCGGCGCCGCTGATCCTCAGGGGCGCCTGCCGCGGGCCTTGCGTTTGATGCCCACACCGCCCCACAGGGAGAAGCCGTGGATGTGGACCGTCGGCGCCCCGGGGGTGCCCTGGCCCACGATGGCGTGGTCGAAGCCGCCCATCACGCCGCGGCCGTGGATCTCGACGTTCACCTCCGGCGGCAGCAGAATGTTCTGCATGCCCATGATCGAAAAGGCGTGGATTTCGACCTCGGTCGAGGTGAAGTCGGCGTAGCGCAGGTCCAGCACGCCGTTTCCCCACAGGGTGAAGGTGGTCAGCTTCCTGGGGACGTTCCATCGGCCGCGTCGTTCGAAGCCGCTCATCAGTGCCAGCAGCAGCGTGGAGGGTGCCGGGTTCGGGGTCCCGCCCCGGCGCGGGTTCACCGTCGAGCAACCCTGGAGGTCGTCGCGCAGCTGATCCAGCTCCTCGTAGGTGGTCGCCGCATACGCCTTGGTCAGGCGCTCTTCGTAGTCCTTGAGCTGCAGCCGGCCCTGCTCGGCTGCGTAGGCCAGCAACTGCGCGATCTGGATGCGATCGGTGTCGGCCGCGCGCGGCGATGTGTCACGCGTGTCCTTCGCATCGCGTTGCGCTGAGTTGCTCATCACCTCGAGCCTACGACGTCCAGCTTTTGCTGCAAGAGAGTTTGGCTGAAATGCAACGTACCCAAAGGTTGTGCCCGGTCGCGGCCCGGGTCGGCTTTCCTCTTTGCTAGACGTCCGGAGAGCTCGCCCAGCGCGGCGGACGCTTCTGCAGGAACGCCTGCATTCCTTCGCGCGCCTCCTCGGACACGAACAGCCGTGCCGATTCGGCGATGAGCCGATCGGAATCGCGGTCGAAGCCTTCCAGCACCGCGGCCGTGGTCAGCGCCTTGGATGCGGCAAGTCCCTGCGGGGAGCCGCGGCCGATGTCGGCGATCAGCCCGGCCACCGCGGCGTCCACATCGTCGACGGCCATCGTGACCAGCCCGATCTCCGCGGCTTGCGCGGCGTGGAACGTCGCGCCCGTGAGGTAGTAGCGGGCGGCGCCCCGGGCCGACATCTTCGGCAGCAACGTCAGCGAGATGATCGCCGGAGCGACGCCGATACGCGCCTCGGTCAGTGCGAACGTGCTGCGCGGGCCGGCGACCACGATGTCGCAGGCGCCGACGAGGCCGAAACCACCGGCTCGGACGTGGCCGTCGACGGCGGCGATCACCGGCAGCGGCGAGGAGACGATGGCCCGCATCACCTCCGCCATGTCGCGGGCCCGGGCCACGGCCATGTCGTATGCCGATGGTGGCGACCCGCTTCGCCCGGCAGCGCCGCCCTCGCGATCGCCACGCGCCGATGGTGGCGACCCGCTTCGCCCGGCAGCGCCGCCGGCCTCGCTCAGGTCCGCCCCGGCGCAGAATGTGCCGCCGGCGTGACCGAGCACCACCAGCCGCACGGCCGGGTCCGCCGCGGCGTCGCGCAGGCCCTGGTGCAGTTGGCCGACGAGCGCGCCGGACAGCGCGTTGCGGTTGTGCGGCGAGTTGAGGGTCAGCCTCGTATAAGGGCCTCCGGTCTGTGCCGGGCCGGCGTATTCGACCAGCGTGTCCATCAGTGCGACGTCAGTAGCTTCGAGGCAGGCCCAGCGACGTCTGCGCCACGAAGTTCAGCACCATCTCGCGGCTGACCGGGGCGATGCGTCCCAGCCGGGCCGAGGCCAGCATCGCGGCCACACCATATTCCTTGGTCAGCCCGTTGCCGCCCATCGACTGCACCGCCTGGTCCACAGATCGGGTGGCCGCCTCGGCCGCGGCGTATTTCGCCATGTTGGCGGCCTCACCGGCGCCGGCGTCATCCCCGTTGTCGTAGAGGGTGGCGGCCTTCTGCATCATCAGCTTGGCCAGTTCGACCTCGATATGGCATTGCGCCAAGGGATGCGACAAACCCTGGTGCGCACCGATCGGCGTGCCCCAGACCTGGCGGGTCTTGACATAGTCGGCAGCCTTGTCGAGGGCAAACCTGCCCATGCCGACGGCGCTCGCCGCGCCCATGATGCGCTCGGGGTTCAGTCCGGCGAAAAGCTGCGCGATCGCGGCGTCCTGTGCCCCGACGAGCGCGTCGGCGGGCAGTCGGACGTCGTCGAGGAAGACCTGGAACTGCCGCTCGGGGCTGATCAGCTCCATCTCGATCGGGTTGTAGGTGAAGCCCGGCGCATCGGTGGGCACCACGAACAACGCGGGGCGCAGCTTGCCGGTTTTCGCCTCCTCGGTGCGACCCACCACCAGCACGGCCTGCGCCTGGTCGACTCCGGAGATGTAGACCTTCTGCCCCGTGAGGAGCCAGTCGCCTCCGTCGCGGCGAGCGGTGGTGGTGATCTTGTGCGAGTTCGACCCCGCGTCCGGCTCGGTGATGGCGAACGCCATCGTGATCGAGCCGTCGGCGATGCCGGGAATCCAGCGCTTCTTCTGCTCGTCGGTGCCGAACTTGCTGATGATGGTCCCGTTGATGGCGGGCGACACGACCATCAGCAACAGTGCACTGCCCGCGGCCGCCATCTCCTCCATCACCAGGGACAGCTCGTACATGCCGGCGCCGCCACCGCCGTACTCCTCGGGCAGGTTCACTCCGAGAAAGCCGAGTTTTCCTGCCTCTGACCACAATTCCGTGGTGTGTTCGTGTGCGCGTGCCTTTTTCAGGTAATACTCGGCGCCGTAGTTGGACGCCCACTCCGCGACCGCCTTGCGCAGGGCCCGGCGGTCCTCGTTCTCGATGAAGCTGTTCTCGGTCACGCTGGATCTCCTTCTGCTTCCGGGGCGTCGATTCGTGCCAGGACGGCACCTACTTCGACTTGCTGGCCGGTGCTGACGTTGAGCTCTGCCAGAACGCCGTCGGCGGGCGCGGTGATGGTGTGTTCCATCTTCATCGCCTCAAGCCAGATCAGTGTCTGACCCGCGCTGACGCTCTCGCCGATGGCAGCGCCGATTCGGATGACATTGCCCGGCATCGGCGCGACCAGCGACCCCTGTTCGACGGCCGAACGCGGTTCGGGGAACCGCGGCAGCGCGACGAGGTGGACGGGCCCCCGCGCCGAATCGACGTGAACGTCGTCGCCGTAACGGGCGACCGCGAAGCGGCACGCCACCCCGTTGCCGTCGATCAGAACGACCTCTTCGGGCGCCGACGAGACCAGCACTGCCTGCTCATCCCCGGCGAACGCCAATCCGGATCTGGTGAAACGGTATTCGACGCGGTGCTCGATGCCGTCGTCGTCGCGGTAGCCCTTCGTCTGATAACCCGACGCGAGGTTTCGCCAGCCGCTGGGTATCGAGCCGAAGACCGGGGCGGCCGCACGGTTGTGCGCCGCGTCGGCGAGGGCGGCGGCGAGCGCCGACATCCGGACCGTCGCGTCGTCGGCCAGCGGCGCGGCGAGTTCCGCCAGACCGTGGGTGTCGAAGAACGCAGTGTCGGTCGCGCCGTCGAGAAAGGCTCTGTGGCGCAACACGTTCACCAGGAGGTCGCGATTGGTGCGTACGCCGTGCACGTGCGCCCGGGCCAGCGCGTCGGCCAGCACCAGCGCAGCCTGGCGGCGCGTCGGGGCATAGGAGATGACCTTGGCCAGCATCGGGTCGTAGTGAATCGAGATGGTGCAACCGTCAACGATGCCGGAATCCAGCCGAATCCCGGTGCGCTGACCGAGTGTGTCGAACCGCGCCCGTACCGCGGGCACCTCGAAGGCGTGCACCAGACCGGCCTGCGGCTGCCAGCTCTGCGCCGGGTCCTCGGCATAGAGCCGAGCCTCGATCGAATGGCCTTGCGCTGCAGGTGGTTCGGTGCCGAGCCGGTGTCCGTCGGCGACCGCGATCTGCAGCTCGACCAGGTCGAGCCCGGTGGTCTCCTCTGTCACCGGGTGCTCGACTTGCAGCCGTGTGTTCATTTCCAGGAAAAAGAAGTCGCCGCTCTCGTCGGCCAGGAACTCCACCGTGCCGGCGCCGGTGTAGCCGATCGCGCCCGCGGCCAGCCTGGCCGCGTCGAACAGCTTGGCGCGCATGCCCGGGATGCGTTCGACCAACGGGGAGGGGGCCTCCTCGATGATCTTCTGGTGCCGCCGCTGGATGGAGCATTCGCGTTCCCCGACGGCCCAGACCGTGCCGTGGGCGTCGGCGAGGACTTGGACCTCCACGTGGTGCCCGGTCGGCAGGTAACGCTCACAGAACACCGTCGGGTCGCCGAAGGCGGACCGCGCCTCACGACTGGCGGCCGCGACTTCGGCGGGCAACGACGATAAATCGCGGACCACGCGCATCCCGCGGCCGCCGCCGCCCGCGGAGGCCTTGACCAGCACCGGCAGTTGGGCCTCGGTGACCGAGTCGGGGTCGAGTTCGTCGAGCACCGGAACGCCGGCGGCCGCCATCAGCTTCTTGGACTCGATCTTGGAGCCCATCGCCCGCACCGCGTCCACCGGGGGCCCGATCCAGGTCAGGCCCGCCCCGGTGACCGCGGCCGCAAAGTCGGCGTTCTCCGAGAGGAACCCGTAGCCGGGGTGCACCGCGTCGGCCCCGGCGGCGCGCGCCGCGGCGATCAGGGCCGCGGCGTTGAGGTAGTCGTCGGTCCTGGGCAGCCGGACCCGCGCGTCGGCCTCGGCGACGTTCGGGGCGGCGGCATCGGGGTCGGTGTAGACGGCGACGGTCCCCAGCCCCAGCCGCCGACAGGTGGCGAACACCCGCCGGGCGATCTCCCCGCGGTTGGCAACAAGTACCCGAGTGACTCCCATGCGGCTCACATCCGGAAGACGCCGAAGTTCGACGTCCCCTTGATCGGGCCTGTGGCGATGGCGGACAGGCACATTCCCAGGACGGTGCGGGTGTCGCGCGGGTCGATCACCCCGTCGTCGTAGAGCATCCCGGACAGCACCAAAGGCAGTGACTCGGCCTCGATCTGGCCCTCGACGGCAGCGCGCATCGCGGCGTCGGCCGCATCGTCGACCTGCTGCCCGCGCGCCGCGGCGGCGGCCCGGCTCACGATCGACAGCACGCCCGCCAGCTGCGCGCCGCCCATCACCGCGGCCTTCGCGCTCGGCCACGCGAACAGGAACCGGGGGTCGTAAGCGCGGCCGCACATGCCATAGTGCCCGGCGCCGTAGGAGGCGCCGATCAGCACCGAGATGTGCGGGACGGTCGAGTTGGACACGGCGTTGATCATCATCGACCCGTGCTTGATCATGCCGCCCTCTTCGTACTCCTTGCCCACCATGTACCCGGTGGTGTTGTGCAGGAACAACAGTGGCGTGTCGGAGCGGTTGGCCAGCTGGATGAACTGGGCGGCCTTTTGCGATTCCTCGCTGAACAGGATGCCGCGAGCGTTGGCCAGGATGCCCAAAGGGTAGCCGTGCAGGCGGGCCCAGCCCGTCACCAGCGACGACCCGTACATCGACTTGAACTCGTCGAAGTCGGAGCCGTCGGCGATGCGGGCGATCACTTCGCGCGGGTCGAACGGGGTGCGCAGATCCGGCGGAACGATACCGATCAGTTCCTCGGGGTCGAACAGCGGCTCGGCCACCGGGCCGGGCGCGGGTCCCTGTTTGACCCAATTCAGCCGTGCGACGATGCGCCGCCCGATGCGCAGCGCGTCGAGTTCGTCGACGGCGAAGTAGTCGGCCAACCCGGAGACGCGGGCGTGCATTTCGGCACCGCCCAGGGCTTCGTCGTCGGACTCCTCGCCGGTGGCCATCTTGACCAGCGGCGGGCCGGCCAGGAACACCTTCGAACGCTCCTTGATCATCACCACGTGGTCGGACATCCCGGGCACATAGGCGCCGCCCGCGGTGGAGTTACCGAAAACCAGTGCAATGGTGGGGATCCCGGCCGCCGAGAGCCGGGTGAGGTCGCGGAACATCTGCCCGCCGGGGATGAAGACCTCCTTCTGCGTGGGCAGGTCCGCGCCACCGGACTCGACCAGCGAGATGACCGGGAGCCGGTTTTCCAGAGCGATCTTCTTGGCCCGCAGTATTTTGCGCAGCGTCCACGGGTTACTGGTCCCGCCTTTGACCGTGGGGTCGTTGGCGACGATCATGCACTCCACGCCGGATACCGCGCCGATGCCGGTGACCAGGCTGGCGCCGACCTGAAAGTCGCTGCCCCAGGCCGCCAGCGGGCACAACTCCAGAAACGGGGAATCGGGGTCGACGAGCAGTTCGATGCGTTCCCGCGCCGTCAGCTTGCCGCGGTCGTGGTGACGCTCGACGTACTTGGTGCCGCCGCCCGCGAGCGCTTTGGCCAGTTCCGTGTCGATCTCGCCGAGCCTGGTGCTGGTCACCGACGCCGCCTCGGCGTAGGTCGGTGACTGTGGATCGAGCGAGGATTGCAGCACTGTCATGGTTGGTATCCCAGGGTTTTGGCGGCCAGCGCGGTGAGGATCTCGGTGGTGCCGCCGCCGATGCCCAGGATGCGCATGTCCCGGTACTGGCGTTCGACTTCGGACTCGGCCATGTAGCCCATCCCCCCGAACAGCTGGACGGCTTGATTCGCGACCCACTCGCCGGCCTCCACGGCGGTGTTCTTGGCGAAGCACACCGGGGCGATCAGGTTGGTCTCGCCGGCCAGTTGGCGCTCCACCACGTGGTGCGCGTAGACGCGCGCGACGTCGATGCGGCGCGCCATCTCGGCCAGAGTGTTCTGCACCGACTGGCGCGAGATCAGCGGGCGCCCGAACGTCTCCCGGTCCCGGCACCACTGCACCGTGAGGTCCAGGCACCGCTGCGCGCTCGAATACGCTTGGGCGGCAAGGCCGATGCGTTCAGCGACGAACGCCTGCGCGATCTGGGCGAAGCCACTGTTCTCGGTGCCGACGAGATTGTCCGCGGGCACGCGAACGTCGGTGTAGGACAGCTCGGCGGTGTCCGAGGAGCGCCAGCCCATCTTGTCCAGCTTGCGGCTCACCTCGAACCCCGGGCTACCCTTCTCGACCACCAGCAGCGACACCCCGGCCGCGCCGGGGCCGCCGGTGCGCACCGCGGTGACGACGTAGTCGGCGCGCACCCCGGAGGTGATGTAGGTCTTGGCGCCGTTGACCACGTAGTGGTCGCCTTCCGGACCGGAACGGCGCACCGCGGTGGTCCGCAGGTGCCCGACGTCCGAGCCGCCGCCGGGCTCGGTGATGGCCAGGGCGCCGATCCTTTCGCCGGCCAGCGTGGGCCGGACGAACTCGTCGACGAGGCGCGCGTCGCCGGTGGCGATCATGTGGGGCACCGCGATGCCGCACGTGAACAGGGAGGCGAACACGCCGCCCGGAGCCCCGGCCGCGTGCACCTCCTCGCAGATGACCACCGCGTCGGCGCCGTCCCCGCCGCCGCCGCCGACCGCCTCGGGGAAGCCCGCGCCCAGCAGCCCCGCCGCCCCGGCACGCCGGTGCAGGTCGCGCGGCAGCTCGCCGGCGCGTTCCCAGGCGTCGGCGTGCGGCAGGATCTCGCGTTCGGTGAACGAGCGCACCGTCTTTCGCAGCTGGTCGCGCTCCGGGGTGTTCCACAGGGTCATAAAAGCCTTTCCGGCACCTCGAGGCAGCGGCTGCGCAGCCATTCGCCCAAACCCTTGGCCTGGGGGTCGAACCGGGCCTGGTAGGCCACGCCCTGGCCCAGCATGCCGTCGATGACGAAGTTCACCGCGCGCAGGTTGGGCAGCACGTGGCGGGTGACGGCCAAGCCCGCCGCCTCGGGCAGCAGTTCCTTGAGGACCTCGACGGTCAGCGTGTGTGCCAGCCACCGCCACTGCTCGTCGGTGCGCACCCAGACTCCGACGTTGGCCGAGCCGCCCTTGTCGCCGCTGCGGGCCCCGGCGATGCGGCCCAGCGGCACACGGCGCGTCGGGCCGACTCCGAGCGGCTCGGGCAACGGGGGCTCCTCGGCCGGTGACAACTCGAGAGTTTGAGTGGCGCATGCGATTTCGGTGCGGGTGCCGTCGGCGTGCACGGCGATGTGCGGCACCCGGGCGGCGTCGACGTAGCCGGCAGTGAACACGCCGTACACCTGGCCCTCGCCCGGAGGGGCGGTCACATGGAAGCCCGGGTAGCTGGCAAGAGCCAATTCGACTGCGGCCGAGGAGAACTGGCGTCCGACCTTGGCGGGATCGGGATCGCGCACGACACAGTGCAACAGCGCGCTGGCGGCCTCCTCGGTGTCGGCGTCGGCGTGGTCGGTGCGGGCCAGGGTCCACACCAGCTCGGCGGGCTCGACGGTGAGCGCGGACGCGAGCTGGTGGCGCACCAGTGCGGCCTTGGCCTCGACGTCCAGACCGGTCAGCACGAACGTCATCGCGTTGCGGTACCCGCCGATGCCGTTCAGCGACACCTTCAGGGTGGGCGGTGGCGGCTCGCCGCGCACACCGCTCACGCGGACCCGGTCGGGTCCGTCGGAGGACAGCTCGACGCTGTCCATGCGGGCGGTGACGTCCGGGTTGGCGTAGCGGGCGCCGCCGATCTCGTAGAGCAACTGCGCGGTGACGGTGTCGACGCTGACCAGCCCGCCGGTGCCGGGATGTTTGGTGATCACCGACGACCCGTCGGCGTGGATCTCGGCCAGCGGGAAGCCGGCGTGGGTGAGCTCGGGTACTTCGGTGAAGAACGAGTAGTTGCCGCCGGTGGCCTGGACGCCGCATTCGATGACGTGGCCGGCGACCACGGCGCCGGCGAGTCGGTCGTAATCGCTTCGGCCCCAACCGAAGTGCGCGGCCGCGGCCCCGACCGTCACCGAGGCGTCGGTGACCCGGCCGGTGACGACGACGTCGGCCCCGGCGCCCAGGCAGTCGACGATGCCCCACGCACCGAGGTAGGCGTTGGCCGTCAGCGGCGACCCGAGCCCGAGTTCCGTCGCGCGCGGCGCCAGGTCGTCGCCCTCGACGTGCGCGACGCGGACGTCGACACCCAACCGCGCGGCCAGGGCGCGCACCGCGTCGGCCAGGCCGGCGGGATTCAGGCCGCCGGCGTTGGCGACGATGCGGACCCCGCGGTCGCGGGCCTCGCCCAGGCAGTCTTCGAGCTGGGTGAGGAAGGTCTTGGCGTAGCCGCGATCCGGGTGCTTCATCCGGTCGCGGCCCAGGATGAGCATGGTGAGTTCGGCCAGGTAGTCGCCGGTGATGAAGTCCACCGGGGCGCCCGAGCCGCCGGTGAGCATTTCGCGCATCGCCGACAGGCGGTCGCCGTAGAACCCCGAACAGTTCCCGATCCGCACCGGAGCGACGGAAGCAGAGGCCATGGGCGCCCTCCGTTCCTCGACTCACCGCTGAGCACAGCGAACCAACCAACCACTCGGTAGATTAGCGGGCGCGGCCGGTGTCACGTCAAGGGTGCGGCGCCGACGCGCACGGCCCATTTTGGCGACGACGAGGCCACCGACTATCCTGAGGGGCAATCGTCGCTCGTCCGGCCCGCTCGGCCATCCCGCGACATGCCCATCAGAAGTCCCGAACGAGGAGTAAGGCCCGACCATGGCCACACCCAAGCGCAGGATGTCGCGCGCCAACACCCGAAGCCGCCGCGCGCAGTGGAAGGCCGGTCGGACTGAACTCGTCGGTGTCACGGTCGCAGGTCAGCGGCACAAACTGCCGCGCAGGCTGCTCAAGGCGGCCCGCCTCGGCCTGATCGATCTCGACAAGCGTTAATCTTCCCGGACACCCGGCGCGCCTCTCAGGCCGCTCTCAGGCGCCGGGACGACACTAGTGGCCGTGCGGATATTGGTCGTCGACGACGACCGCGCGGTGCGTGAGTCGCTTCGCAGGTCGCTTTCCTTCAACGGCTATTCGGTCGAACTCGCCCATGACGGGGTGGAGGCTCTCGAGAAGATCGCCGCCGAGCGGCCCGACGCCCTGGTCCTGGATGTCATGATGCCGCGGCTGGACGGCTTGGAGGTGTGTCGCCAGCTCCGCAGCACCGGCGACGACTTGCCGATTCTGGTGCTCACCGCCCGCGACTCGGTCTCCGAGCGCGTCGCGGGCCTGGACGCCGGCGCCGACGACTACCTGCCCAAGCCGTTCGCGCTCGAAGAGCTCCTGGCGCGGATGCGCGCCCTGCTGCGTCGCACCAAACCCGAGGACGCCGACGCCGGCGAGTCGGTCGCCCTGCGGTTCTCCGACCTGGCCCTGGACCCGATGACCCGCGAGGTGACCCGCGGGCAACGGCAGATGAGCCTGACCCGCACCGAGTTCGCGTTGCTGGAAATGCTGATCGCCAACCCGCGCCGCGTGCTCACCCGCAGCCGCATCCTCGAGGAGGTGTGGGGCTTCGACTTTCCCACCTCGGGTAACGCCCTGGAGGTCTACGTCGGATATCTGCGCCGCAAGACCGAGGCCGACGGTGAACCCCGGCTGATCCACACGGTGCGGGGAGTGGGTTACGTGCTGCGGGAGACGCCGCCGTGACGGTCCGCCTCCGGTGATGATCGGGTTCCGTCGGCGACGGCGCGCCCGCCCGCGGGCCACCAGTTCGTTGTCGCTGCGCTGGCGGGTGATGCTGCTGGCGATGTCGATGGTCGCGATGGTTGTCGTGCTGATGGCGTTCGCGGTCTACGCGGTCGTTTCGGCGGCGCTCTACAGCGACATCGACAACCAGCTGCAGAGTAGGGCGCAGCTGCTGATCGCCAGCGGGTCGCTGGCCGCCGACCCCGGGAAGGCCATCGAGGGCACGGCCTATTCGGATGTCAACGCCATGCTGGTCAACCCGGGCCACGCGATCTACACCGCCCAACAGCCGGGCCAGACGCTGCCGGTCGGCGTACCGGAGAAGGCCGTCATCAGCGGTGACCTGTTCATGTCGCAGCGCACCGCGTCCGAGCAGCGGATTCTGGCGATCCACCTGCCCAACGGCAGCTCGCTGCTGATCTCCAAGAGCCTGCGGCCGACCGAAGCGGTGATGACCAAGCTGCGCTGGGTGCTGCTGATCGTCGGCGGAATCGGGGTCGCGGTCGCCGCGGTGGCCGGTGGCATGGTCACCCGGGCCGGGTTGCGCCCGGTGGCCCGGTTGACCGAAGCGGCCGAACGGGTCGCGCGCACCGACGACCTGCGGCCCATCCCGGTGTTCGGCAGCGACGAACTGGCCCGGCTGACCGAGGCGTTCAACCTGATGTTGCGGGCGCTGGCCGAGTCGCGGGAGCGGCAGGCCCGCCTGGTGACCGACGCCGGGCACGAGTTGCGCACGCCGCTGACGTCGCTGCGCACCAATGTCGAACTGCTGATGGCGTCGATGCAACCTGGTGCGCCACGGCTGCCCGAGCAGGAAATGGTCGACCTGCGCGCCGACGTGCTCGCGCAGATCGAGGAGTTGTCCACGTTGGTGGGCGATTTGGTGGACCTCACCCGCGACGACGCCGGGCACGTGGTGCACGAGCCGGTGGACATGTCCGAGATGGTTGACCGCAGCCTCGAGCGAGTCAAGCGGCGGCGCAACGACATCCAGTTCGACGTCCAGGTCGTCCCGTGGCAGGTCCATGGTGACGCGGCCGGGTTGTCGCGCGCGGTCTTGAACCTCATGGACAACGCCGCCAAGTGGAGTCCGCCGGGAGGCCACGTCGGCGTCCGGATGAAGCAGCTCGACGCCTCACACGCCGAACTCGTGGTCTGGGATTACGGCCCGGGAATTCCGCCGCAGGAACGACGTCTGGTGTTCGAGCGGTTCTACCGGTCGACGACGGCACGGGCCATGCCGGGCTCGGGGCTGGGGTTGGCGATCGTGAAACAGGTGGTGCTCAAGCACGGCGGGACGCTTCGCATCGAAGACACCGTGCCCGGCGGGCAGCCTCCGGGGACCGCGATCTACCTGCTGCTTCCCGGCCGGCCGATGCCGGTTGGGCCGTCCGCGGAGCTCGCCGCCGATTTCGTCCTCGACGAGCCCGGGACCCACCCCGGCCCGGGTGGGTCCGCGTCGGGAAGCTCGGTGAACTCTGGGCAATCGGCGAACGTTATCTCAGCGGACTCTCAGTCCCGGGGCTGATGGTGGAAGTGCAGTTACTGTTGGAATGCAGGTCGAGTCGTGCCCACACCAGCCGACATTCAAGAGGAAGAGCGAACTTAGCGACATGACGAATCACCCGAGGTATTCGCCACCGCCGCAGCCGGGCTACCGTGCCGTGACCAGCCAATCAGGTGGCCGCGCCTACCCCCAGGGGCAACAGCACCCGTACGACCAGCAGTACGACCAGCAGTACGACCAGCAGTACGACTGGCGTTATGCGCAGCCCCAGCCGTCACCGACGGCGCAGTACCGGCGGCCCTACGATCCGTTCGGTGGCCGTGGCCCCGGCAGCGCCGGGGTGGGCCCGGCGCCAGGCGGTACCGGCGCCGGGCCGATGCCCGGGATGCTGCCGCCGATGGGTCCCCCGGTAGGCCAGAAGCGTTCCCGAGGGGGCCTGCTGGCCACCGGCGCGCTGGCCATCGCGGTGGTCTCTGCCGGGATCGGTGGCGCCGCGGCCACGGTCGTCGAGTTGGGCGCGCACTCGACCGGCGGCCACGGCGGGCGCGTTACCGGTGCCGCCCCCAGCGTCCCGGCCGCGAACATGCCGTCGGGCAGTGTCGAACAGGTCGCCGCCAAAGTGGTGCCCAGCGTCGTCATGCTCGAGACCGACCTGGGGCGTCAGTCGGAGGAGGGCTCCGGGATCATCCTGTCCTCCGACGGGCTGATCTTGACCAACAATCACGTTGTCGCGGGTGCGGCCCCGGGCCCGGGGAAGCCGCCCGGTGCCGTAGCCAACCCGGCCCCGAAGACGACGGTCACGTTCTCCGACGGGCGCACGGCGCCCTTCACGGTGGTCGGAACCGACCCCACGAGCGACATCGCCGTGATCCGCGTTCAGGGCGTGTCGGCGCTCACTCCTATTGCGCTGGGCTCCTCGTCGGATCTGCGTGTCGGCCAGCCGGTGGTCGCGATCGGGTCGCCGCTGGGGCTGTCCGGCACGGTGACGACTGGCATCGTCAGCGCACTCAACCGGCCTGTCTCCACGACCGGCGAGGCGGGAAATCAGAACACCGTGCTGGACGCGATCCAGACCGACGCGGCGATCAACCCGGGTAACTCGGGTGGCGCCCTGGTCAACATGAGCGGCCAGCTGGTCGGGGTCAACTCGGCGATCGCCACCCTCGGCGCCGATTCGCCGGATGCCCAGAGCGGGTCGATCGGGCTCGGCTTCGCGATCCCGGTTGACCAGGCCAAGCGCATCGCCGACGAGCTGATCAGCAGCGGCAAGGCGTCCCACGCGTCGCTGGGCGTGCAGGTGACCAACGACAAGGGCTCCCCCGGCGCCAAGATCGTGGAGGTCGTGCAGGGCGGTGCCGCCGCAAGCGCCGGTGTACCCAAGGATGTCGTCGTCACCAAGGTCGACGACCGTCCGATCAACAGCGCCGACGCGCTGGTCGCCGCTGTGCGTTCCAGGGCGCCGGGCGACAGGATCTCGCTGACGTTCGAGGATCCCGCGGGCGGCGACAGCCGGACCGTCGAGGTCACTCTCGGCAAGGCGGATCAGTGATGAGGGTCGAGACACCCCCGGAAGCCCTGTCGGAGCTCGGATATACGGTTGCTCCTATGGAGACGGGTGCGGAGTTGGTGGTTGGCCGGGCTCTGGTGGTGGTGGTCGATGATCGCACCGCGCACGGGGACGAGGACCACAGTGGACCGCTGGTCACCGAGCTGCTGACCGAGGCGGGGTTCGTCGTGGACGGTGTCGTGGCCGTGGCCGCCGACGAAGTCGAGATCCGCAATGCGCTGAACACCGCGGTGATCGGCGGGGTGGACCTGGTGGTCTCGGTCGGTGGCACCGGTGTCACACCGCGCGACGTCACCCCGGAGGCCACCCGGGAGATCCTGGACCGGGAGATCCTCGGCATCGCCGAGGCGATCCGGGCCTCGGGCCTGGCCGCGGGGATCATCGACGCCGGGTTGTCCCGCGGTCTGGCGGGGGTGTCCGCCAGTACGCTGGTGGTCAACCTCGCCGGTTCCCGCTACGCAGTGCGCGACGGAATGGCGACGCTGAATCCCCTCGCCGCCCAGATCATCGGTCAGTTGTCGAGCCTGGAGATCTGACCCGGCTCAGCCGCACCTCACGGCGAGTCGGCGTCCGCGCGCGGCCCTTAGCTGGGCGTGGGAGTCTGCCCGCCGGCGCCGAGGTGCTTGCCGGCGGAGTCGCCGTTGGTCTGGCCCAGCAGGTCGCGGATTTCGGTGAGCAGGACAATCTGGGCGTCTTCGGCCTGTTCGACCTCGCCTCGCTTGCGCAGCGTGTTGTAGGGCAAGACGACGAAGAAGTACACGACGACCGCGATCAGCACGAAGTTGATCGCGGCCGACAACAGGATGTTCAGGTCGATGGTCTGACCGCCCCCGATGCTGATCCGCAGGATGCCCACGTCCGACGTCTGGTTGACGCCGATCCGGTTGATCAACGGAGTGATGATGCTGTCGGTGAACTTGGTGACCAATGCGGTGAAAGCGGTACCGATGACGACCGCGACAGCCAGGTCGACGATATTGCCCCGGGAGAGAAACTCCTTGAATCCTGTGAACATTGACGATGCTCTTTCTGGGCTCTTTCTAGGCCGTTTCTGGGCCCTTTCTGGACTGAACAGAATTTGCTGCGGGTCACGGGCCGAACGGTGGGCGGGTGCTCAGTGCAGGGTGAGGGTTACCGCCTGACCCAGTGTCGAGGCGGCCACCGTGTTCGCCACATGAGCCGGCAGCGCCACCAACACTACGCGGTCGCTCGCGGTGGCCTGGGCTTTTCGTCCGGCCGACACGAGAACCACGATCGCGTCGGTGGCCACCACCTTGCCGACGGGCTGCCCGGTCGCCGGCGAATCGGGGCCCGGCGCGGCGAGCACGTCGACGACGTCGCCCACCCGGATCACGTCGAGCAGGGCCCCGTCGGTCAAGCGCAGCGGCACGATGCGGGCGCCGGGACCGGCCTTCGACCCGATTGCGGCCTCGGCCAGCCGGCTACCGAGCACACGGACATCGGTGAGCACTTCACCACGCCTGGCCGGGCCTGCCAGCGTTGCACCGACCACGGTATTCAGGTTGGTCGCTGAGCCGTCGGGAATCGTGGCATGCGAACGTGTTTCGAGCCGGACGTCGTCGGTGGCCAGCGCGGTACCGGGGGTGAGGTCACGCGCGGCGACCACGACGCCGGCGCGATCCCCGTCCGGGTCGGGCCGCAGCATCGCGATCCCGGCGAGAACCACGAGCCCGCCGGCGGCCACTCGCCGGGCCCGCACGGTGCGGGTCCAGTCGGGGTGCGACGACGCCGCGAGGCGCCGCCACACCGAGGGGTTCAGTGAATGTCCCGTCACGCCGCAACAGTAGATGCCCCCCGGCGCCGGGGGTGCCGGTCGCGGGCGGCGTTGTGGACAACCGCTCAGCCCTCAGCCGGACGACGCCG
>NZ_JBYCLC010000027.1:0-4275 GCF_057473685.1 Mycobacterium sp. TH-M116
ACGCCGTGCTGTCGGCGACCTCGGCGGGGCAGGACACCAGCACGCCCAGCGTCAGCCGCCCTCGGATCACGACCTGTTCGACGTTGAGCAGTTCCACACCGTGCGTGGACAGCACCTCGAACAGCGCCGACGTCACTCCCGGCCGATCCACGCCGGTGACGGTGATCAGCGCCGAGACGTTGAGCTCAGAGCTCACCCGCGGCCCGTTCGTGGCTCATGTGCGACCCGGGACGCTGCCGCTCGTCACCTGGGGACGCGCACGTCGTCGGCCCGGGAAGCGTCGTTGTCCGCGGGACCATGGGCGCGACCGACGTGTGCTTCGCGGCGGAGCCGTTCGACCATGTGCGGGTAGTGCAACTCGAATGCCGGGCGCTCCGAACGGATCCGGGGCAGCTCGGTGAAGTTGTGCCGCGGTGGCGGGCAGCTGGTGGCCCACTCCAGCGAGTTGCCGTAACCCCACGGGTCGTCGACGGTCACGACCTCGCCGTAGCGCCAGCTCTTGAAGACGTTCCACACGAAGGGGAACATCGACACGCCCAGCATGAACGCCCCGATCGTCGAGACGATGTTCAGCGGCTGGAAGCCGTCGGTGGACAGGTAGTCGGCGTAGCGGCGCGGCATGCCCATGTCGCCCAGCCAGTGCTGCACCAAAAACGTGGTGTTGAAGCCGATGAACGTCAGCCAGAAGTGCAGCTTGCCCAGCCGCTCGTCGAGCAGCCGGCCGGTCATCTTCGGGAACCAGAAGTAGGTGCCGGCGAACGTGGAGAACACGATGGTGCCGAAGAGCACGTAGTGGAAGTGCGCGACCACGAAGTAGCTGTCGGTGACGTGGAAGTCCAGCGGCGGGCTGGCCAGCAGCACACCGGTCAACCCGCCCAGCAGGAAGGTGACCAGGAAGCCGATCGAAAACAGCATCGGTGTCTCGAAGGTCAGCTGGCCCTTCCACATGGTGCCGACCCAGTTGAAGAACTTGATCCCGGTCGGCACCGCGATCAGGTAGGTCATGAAGGAGAAGAACGGCAGCAGCACGGCTCCGGTGGCGAACATGTGGTGGGCCCACACCGCCACCGACAGAGCGGCGATCGACAGCGTCGCGTAGACCAGCGTGGTGTAGCCGAAGACCGGTTTGCGGGAGAACACCGGGAAGATCTCGGTGGCGATGCCGAAGAACGGCAGCGCCACGATGTAGACCTCGGGGTGGCCGAAGAACCAGAACAGGTGCTGCCACAGCAGGACCCCGCCGTCGGCCGGGTCGAAGACGTGGGCCCCCAGGTGCCGGTCGGCGGCCAGCCCGAACAGTGCGGCGGTCAGGATCGGGAAGGCGATCAGGATCAGGATGGACGTCACCAGGATGTTCCAGGTGAAGATCGGCATCCGGAACATCGTCATGCCCGGCGCCCGCATGGTCACCACGGTGGTGATCATGTTGACCGCGCCCAGGATCGTGCCCAAGCCGGCGACGATCAGGCCGGTGATCCACAGGTCACCGCCCGCGCCGGGCGAGTGGATGGCGTCGGTCAGCGGGGTGTAGGCGGTCCAGCCGAAGTCAGCGGCGCCGCCGGGGGTGATGAAGCCGGCCAGGGCGACCAGCGCGCCGAACAGGAACAGCCAGAAGGAGAACGCGTTGAGCCGCGGGAACGCGACGTCGGGAGCCCCGATCTGCAGCGGCAGCACCAGGTTGGCGAAGCCGAACACGACCGGCGTCGCGTACAGCAGCAGCATGACCGTGCCGTGCATGGTGAACAGCTGGTTGTACTGCTCGTTGGACAGGAACTGCAGGCCCGGCGCGGCCAGCTCGGTGCGCATCAGCAACGCCATCAACCCACCGATGAAAAACATGATGAAGCAGGTGACGGTGTACATGATGCCGATCACCTTGTGATCGGTCGTGGTGATCAGCTTGTAGACAAGGTTGCCTTTGGGGCCGGTCCGCGGCGGGTAGGGTCGGACGGCGTCGAGTTGTCCCACGGGGGGCGCTTCGGCTGTCAACTGCTCCTCCAAACATCCATCCCGGACAGGGTCATCACAAAGCTTAACCTCCGATCATGCCGAAGTCAGCGCAAGTCCTACAAACCGTCGTAAACGCCTCGGCGGTGGGGGTATGCCGTTGATCACACCCGGGCGCGGACCCGGCCGGGTGTTAGCGTCGGCCCATGCTCCGCGCCCCCTTGCTGGCGACCGCCGCCGCTCTGGCGGCCGTCGTAGTAGTAGCGTGCAGCGCCTGCGGCTCCGCGGGCCCGGGCACCAAGACCTCCTCCCCGACCCGGTCGCTGGTCACCCCGACCACCCAGATCGCCGGCGCCGGAGTGCTGGGCAATGACCGCCGGGCCGACCAGTCGTGCGCGAATGAGCCCGCCGCGGCCGATCCCGGGCCACCCACCCGGGAGGCCCACAACGCGGCGGGGGTCACCCCGGACGTGGTTGGGGTGCCGGCCGAGGCGCAACGCATCGTGGTGCTGGCCGGCGACGAACTCGACGCGCTGTGCGCGCTGGGGCTGCAGTCGCGGGTGATCGCCGCCGCCCTGCCCGACGGCGCGTCGAGCCAGCCCTCCTACCTGGGCAAAGCGGTGCGCGACCTGCCCGGGGTGGGCACCCGCAGCAAGCCGGATCTGGTCGGTATCGCGGCGGCGCACCCCGATCTCATCCTGGGTGCGCAGGGGCTGACACCCACCCTGTACCCACAGCTGGCGGCGATCGCGCCGACGGTGTTCACCGCGGCTCCCGGGGCCCAGTGGGAGGACACCCTGCGCGGTGTCGGTGCCGCCACGGCCCGCGGTGGCGCCGTCGACGGGCTGATCGAGGCGTTCTCCGAATGGGCCACCGGGATCGGGGCCAAACACGACGCAGCCCACTACCAGGCCTCGATTGTGCAGTTGACCACGGACACCCTGCGCGTGTACGGCGCCCGGAACTTCCCGGCCAGTGTGCTCGACGCGGTGGGCGTGGACCGGCCGGCGTCGCAGCGGTTCACCGACAAGGCCTACGTCGAGATGGGCACGACTGACGCCGACCTGGACGGCTCGCCGGGCGGCCCGGATTTTTCCGTCGCCGACGCCGACGTCATCTACGTGTCGTGCGCCTCGCCGGCCGCGGCGCAGCGGGCCGCCACCCTCTTCGACAGCGCATCCTGGCGCAAACTGTCGGCGACACAGGACAGGCGTGTCTTCGTCGTCAACGACGAGATCTGGCAGACCGGCCAGGGGCTGGTCGCGGCCCGCGGCATCGTCGACGACCTGCGTTGGGTCAACGCCCCGATCAACTGAATCCGTGGTGAGCCGACCGTCGCACGGCCCGAGTCGTTGACGTGGCTAAACTTTCCAGAGACGCGCCAGCACCGAAAAGGACCACTGATGAGCACTGTTTCCGCGTACGCCGCGATGTCGCCGACCGAGCCGCTGACCAAGACCACCATCACCCGTCGCGACCCGGGTCCGCACGACGTGGCGATCGAGATCAAGTTCGCCGGGATCTGCCATTCCGACATCCACACCGTCAAAGCCGAGTGGGGGCAGCCGGACTACCCGGTGGTCCCCGGTCACGAGATCGCCGGCGTGGTGACCGCGGTGGGCCCGGAGGTGACCAGGCACAAGGTCGGCGACCACGTCGGGGTGGGCTGCTTCGTGGACTCCTGCCGCGAGTGCAGCAGCTGTTCGGCCGGCCTCGAGCAGTACTGCAAGCGCGGCATGACGACCACCTACAACGGCGTCGGCCGGGACGGCCGGCGCACCTACGGCGGCTACAGCCAGGCGATCGTCGTCGACGAGAACTATGTCCTGCGCATCCCCGACTCGCTGCCGCTGGACAAGGCCGCCCCGCTGCTGTGCGCGGGCATCACGCTGTATTCGCCGCTGCGGCACTGGAAAGCGGGTCCCGGCACGCGGCTCGCCGTCATCGGCCTGGGCGGGCTCGGGCACATGGGCGTCAAGCTGGGCGCGGCGATGGGCGCCGAGGTCACGGTGCTGTCGCAGTCGTTGAAGAAGATGGAGGACGGCCTTCGCCTGGGCGCCGGCAACTACTACGCGACCTCCGACCGCGACACGTTCCGCAACCTGCGCGGCAGCTTCGACCTGATCCTGAACACCGTCTCGGCGAACCTGAGGCTCGGCGACTACCTCAACCTGCTGGACGTCGACGGGACACTCGTCGAACTGGGCATTCCCGAGCACCCGATGGAGGTGCCAGCGTTCGCGCTGGCACTGATGCGACGCAGCCTGTCGGGATCGAACATCGGCGGGATCGCCGAAACCCAGGACATGCTCGACTTCTGCGCCGAGC
>NZ_JBYCLC010000028.1:0-1885 GCF_057473685.1 Mycobacterium sp. TH-M116
CATCGACCCCGGCGAGTATCTCATCAACGGAAACGATGACGGCCGGGCGGTGTTTGCCGGGCTCACCGGCGCGCGCGGCTCCAAGTGCCACCAGCCAGACGTCGCCTCGTCGCGGTTCAGGCAAGGCCGTCAGCGACGGAGTCGTCCCAGTCGTGGTCCTCCTCGCGTACTTCGGCGGCGGTCGACTCGGCGCGCGTGGCGTCGCGTTCGGCGCGGAAGCTGGCCTCGCGCTGGGCACGCGAGGCGAGCTCCGAGAGAAGAGCGGCAATGGAGATGCCGCGTTCGCGGGCCTGGGCTGCCAGCCGGTCGCGAGTCTGGACCGGCACCCTGATCGTTGTGGTAGGTGTAGCCATCTACATAGCTTACTTGTGTCGCCATAAACGGGCGCTAACTCGCCTTGGCGGGATCGACGCCGGCCACACACACCTGCCCCCACTCGATGAGCGGCCGCCGGTGAGCGGCGCGTCAGCACCCGTCGCCCCTTTCGGCTCCGGCCGCCTGTTCCGCCCACCTTCGCGGGTCGCTCACGATGACCACCTTGGCTGCTCCAGCGAGGCGACAATCTCCACATGGCGACAATCTGTGCCAGCGCCGAAGAACACTCGATGCGTCAGACCGCCAGCGCATGCCGCAGTTCATGCAGTTCGGCGATCGGGGGCTGGGCCGCATGTAGCCTCATGCCAGACGTAGCACAAGTTATACATGCGCTACCCTGGTCACGTGAAGATCGGATTACGCGAGCTGCGGCAGAACGCCTCCGAATTCGTGCGCCGCGCCGGAGAAGGCGAGGAGATCACCATCACCGTGGCCGGACGTCCTGGAGCCCGGCTTGTTCCCGCGGCTTCTCGAGCTTGGAGGCGGTGGGCCGATGTGTCCGAACTGTTCGCGGGGCCCGCAGATCCCGCGTGGAATGCCGACCGTGAGGCAATCGCCCAGGAAATACGCGACCCGTGGATGAAGCAGTGAGAGCGATCCTCGACACCAGTGTGGTCATTGCGACGGATGTCGAGCCTCTTGACGGCGAGTTGGCCATCAGCGCAATCACAGTGGCCGAACTGCACTTCGGGGTTCTGGTGGCACATGAACAAAAGGCGCGCTCCGAGCGGCTACGGCGCCTGCTGGTCGTTCAGCGTAAGTTCGACGCGCTGCCTGTCGATGATGCCGTGGCGGCGAGCTATGGTCAGGTGGCGGCAGCCGTCGTTGACGCGGGACGTCAGCCGCGAGCGCGATCGATGGACCTGCTGATAGCGGCGACCGCCCACGCTCATTCTGCCCGGCTTTACACCCGCAACGCCGACGACTTTGACGGCCTCGGCGACGTGGTGGACGTCGTGGCGGTCTGACCGCACGGGACACGTCACCGAGAAAAGCGCCGAGCCGTCAAGTTCGACTACCGCAGGAAAGCTTCGACGTACCGTTATCCTGTACCATTAAAGTACAGGTTTTCTGTACCTACTTTCAGGCAGGATCACCATGAGTATCAGCGCGAGCGACGCCAGGCGGCGCCTGTTCCCCCTGCTCGAGCAAGTCAACACCGATCACGAGCCGGTGCGCATCACCTCCAAGAGCGGAGATGCGGTGCTCATGTCCGCCGATGACTACGACTCGTGGCAGGAAACCGTCTACCTGCTGCGCTCCCCAGAAAACGCCAGGCGGCTGATGGACGCGGTCGCCCGCGACAAAGCCGGGCAGTCCGCCGTCGCCAAATCCATCGACGAGCTGCGAGAGATGGCCGGCGGCCAGGAGTGAGGAGTATCCACTTCGACCCCGATGCCTGGCAGGACTTCCTCTTCTGGCTGGCCTCGGACCGCAAGACCGCCCGGCGGATCACCCGCCTGATCGCAGAGATCCAACGCGATCCATTCGACGGGATCGGCAAGCCCGA
>NZ_JBYCLC010000029.1:0-9670 GCF_057473685.1 Mycobacterium sp. TH-M116
TTCCACGACTGCGGGCCCGCGGAGTGCCCGAACGCCGCGTCGTCGTCGCGCCGGCGTACCCGGTAATGCCCCGGGCCCACGTCGACACCCCAGCCGCGCGGCAGGTCGGCGGCCGATTCCAGTTCGGCCAGCACGATCGCGTCGTCGCGCAACGTCGGACCGATGACGCGATACCCGCGGCCGATCAGGACCTCGACGAGGCGATGCAACGCCGCCGCGTCGAAGACCGCGGCCCCGGGATCTTTGCCGTGCCCGCTCACCGGCCCATCACCAGCACTCTCAAGTCCCGCTCCCACCGGGCTTCGCGGCTCCGGTCGAGTTGATGGACGACGGCGGCCAACAGCAGGGCCAGCGCGGCGCTCGCGGTCAGCAACGTCAGCACCACGGCGCCGGCCGCCGCGCCCAGGGCATGCCAGGCCGGCGCCGGTGGGGCCGTCGGATTGCCGGCCGCGTCCACCCAGATGTCGACGGCCTCGCCGGGTCTGACCCGGTCGGCCAGGCCCAGCGCGGCGCTACGCTGCTCCCCGCCCGGCACCGCCCACCTCACCTGCGCGACCGCCACACCCAGGGCCGCGGGGTGCGCGTCGGTGACCTGCGCCCGCACCGGGTGCCGTTCGCGGGCCTGCTGGGCGTAGGACCGGTCAAGCGCCCCGTAGGTCGCCGCCCCCACCACACCGGCAACGGGCACCGCGACCAACGCCGCGACGATCGCGACCAGCACCACCAGCGCCTCGAGTCGGTCGGAGGGCCGCAGCAACGGGTTGCGGCCAAGGACACGGACGATCAGCCACCGGTGCGGATCCCACGTGAACGTCTCCACCGGGCGGCCTATTCGACGACGTTCGGCTCGGGGCCGAAGGCCCAGTCGACGAACTCGGAGAGATCACGCCGCGGGGTGGCCGGCAGCGGGTCGGCGTTGATCGGCGCCCAGCCGACCCGCAGCAGCATCTGCGGATGTTCGCTGCCACCGAAGATGTCGTCGCGGACCTCCGCGCGGGTAACCGGGGTCTCCAGCGGTTCGGTGACCGGGCAACTGGCCAGTCCCAGCGACGTCGCGGTGAGCAGGACCGCACTGGTCGCTTCGCCGGCGCGCAGCTGGGACATCCGGTCGTCGGCGCGGGTGCCCAGCGCGAGCACAACCGCCTTGTCCTCGGCCGGCGAGGTGCCCGGCGTCATCGGCAGCGACGGGCCGGCGAAGAACCGGCCAGGGATCTTCGACGCCGGGTCCGGCGCCGGCGTGTTGCGGGCCGGGACGCCGGCCACCGAGGCGTACCGCCCGCTCCAGGCGGTCAGCTCGGCCATGTACTCACGGTTCCGGTGATCCGCCACGGATTGCGCCACGATCTCGTGCAGCTTCTCGATGTCCTCGACCTGACACAGCGTCACCCCGTTGCGGGCCGCCCGCGCGGCCATCAGCGCGATGTCGGCCACCGGCACCGGCCAGGAGCCGTAGTGACGACGGTCGGTGCGCCGGCGCGGTATCGCCGCGGCGAGTGCGATGTCGACGGCGTCGGCGGGGTGGCGCGACAGCTCGATCGCGGCAAGGTGGCGGGGGTCCGCCGGATTGGGCAGCCGCGTGACCTTGGCGCGCCAACCGACCGCAGCGAAGGCGACCGCGCAATGATGCAGCGCGGCACCGCAACTCAGGATCAGGTCGCGGCCATCCGGGTCGGTGTTGGGCAGTTGGCGGTTCTCGTCGGCGTACAGATGCAGGCTCGCCTCGTCGACGTGCCACCCCCACGGTTGCGTGTTGTGCACCGAGGGCGCCCGGGAGGCCAGTGTCAGAACGGTCCGGATCGTGCCGGCATCCGGAAAGTGCGCGCTCATCGCGGTTGTCCCTTCGGGTCGAACATCTGACCTTCACGATCACGCGATTCCCGTGGCCGCACGAGGGCACGACGGCTCTAACCGGAGGGACTTTGTGCCAATCCCGGTGTGTCAGGCCATGGGGAAGGCCGCGACGAACAGCCGGTCACGGATCCCTGCGGACTTTCTTACAGATCAGCCGCCGGCGGCGGGCGGTGTCGTCGGGATCGCAGCCTGCCCGCGTGCCGCCAGCGCGGCGGCGACGGTGGCGGCGGCGATCGTGAGCAGCGCGCCGAGCATGAGGGCCGCCGCCTCGCCCGCGACCAGCAGGTGCTCCTGGGTGCCGATGGTGGCCGCGGCCACCGGCACGCCGAGTTGCGCGGCCGACAGCACCCCGAGCGCCAGCGGCTGGCCGAGCAACCTGCCCACGCTGTGGGCCAGCACGGCGCCCAGGCCCAGGCATAGTCCCAGCACGACGAACCGCGGCTGCGACCCCAGCTCACGGACCTGCAGCGAGGCGCCCAGCCAGACGAAGAACAGCGGGCTGAAGAATCCCTCGGTGATGCCGAAGAGCTGACGCGCCAACCGGTGCGGTTCCCCGACGACGGCGATCACCAGACCGAGGGCGAAGCCCGCCAGCAGGATCGACACGTGGGTGCCCACGGCCAGCGCCGCCAGCCCGAACAACACAACGAGGTTGGTCCGCAGTTCCAGCGCGAACCGGCGCTTCTCGGAATAGACGTGCACGCGCCGGCGCCAGCCCCTGCGGTCGATGGCGCGCAACACCGCGAACAGCACGAGGGCACAGCCCGTGACCGCCAGCGCGCCTGCCGCCGCTTCCGGCAAGCGCCGGATGTCGATCACCAACGGCAGCAGCACGATACACGCGGTGTCGGCGATGGCGATCTGCGCGGTCACTGACCGCACCGCCGGCCCCCGCAACCGCAGCGAGTCGATCACCGGCAACGCCAGTGCCGCCGACGACGAGGCCATCAGGACCGCGTAGAGCGCCGCGTGGTGGATGCCGAACTCCGCCGCCAACCCGAACGCGAGGGCCACCGCGACTACGCCTGCCGCGCCCACCCGGGCGAACGCCACCGGCAGCATCGACCGCAACTGGTCGCCGCGGACCCGCACGTGGGCGCCCACCACAAACATCACCAACGCGAAGCCGATGTCGGCGAACAGCGCAAACGTCGGGTCGGTGGCATCGACGAGCCCGAAGCCGGTCCTGCCGATCACCACGCCGGCCATCAGCTCACCGATGACCACCGGAATCCGCAGACGCGGCAGCGAGGCCAGCGCCGGGCCGACGAAACCCACCGCGCTCAGCAGCGCCAGGGTGCCGAAATCGAGCCCCGCCATCTCAGTGTTTTCTCGGCCCGACGGCCGGGTTCCCGGTCAGCACGGGTGCCATTGTGCATGGGTGGGCGCCGCGCAGCGAACGGTGTCGTCACCGCTCAAGTCATGCCGGACGGCGGCAGCCGTTGCTCGACCCACTGCCAGTCGATTCGCTCCTGTTCGAGGCGCACCCGCTCACCCAGCCCGTCTGCGACCAATTCCGAATACAGGTCGTATTCGTCGGGCGTCAGTCGCGTCAGGACCGACTTCGCAGGGTGGTCTTCGGTCACCCAACGGTCGCGGTGTGCCAGCAGCGTGTCCCGGTCCATCAGCACCGAGAGCGCCCGCGGGAGCCGCGCCCGTAGGCGGTCGAGAATGGCGAATCCGTGGGTGTCGATGTCTCCCCAGTAGAGGATGTCAGCCTCCGCCAGCCATCGCAGCCGACCTACGCTGTCGATTTCGAAGCCCTTCCCCCAGAACACAATCCCGTCTTCGGGGACATCGACGCTCAGATAGCTGATCTCGTTCTCCACGATGACCACCGTCCGTGGTTCAACGCTGAGCTGTGTCAATTCTTCGGAGCGCGCCGCGAACTCCGTGAGCTGACCGGGCAGACCCAGCGACGGCGCGGGTCGCAGCCGTACCAACCCGGGCTTGGGCCTCAGACCGAGGCCCGCAAGAAATCCGGAGGATGTCGCCGGCACTCCGAGCATCGCGGCCAGGACCGTCCGGTACCTCTCGGCGAACTTGGTGTCGACTCCGGGCGCACTGATCTCGCGAAGGTACCTGTGTGAGTCGCGGTTGCCGTCGAGCCACACGTAGGCGGCGATCAGCTGGGGCATTTCGGCGGCCAGTTCGAGCGCGCGATGCGGATGGTCGAGGATCCACTCGCGAACCCGCGGATACGAGTCTGCCAGGGCAAGCAGATCGTCGAAACGACGTACCGCGGCCGTCACTGTGAGCAGCGCCCAGGCCTGTTCGATCGACGACACCACCGCACGAACGGGCAGTAGGTTGCGGCCGATACGTCTGCCTCCAATCGATTGCCACTGCAAGCTGTACCGACTGTTTTGGCGGCGGCCCTCGTCAAGTGCTACAACCCACTCCCTGACCGCGGCAACGTCGTCACCGACCTGCGACGGTGTGGGCCCGCGCAGCGGCACGTCGATCGGCGCGAAGGGATCGCCGTTGGCGTAGGCGCGCAGCAGCGATCCGTCGTCCCACCGTCGTCTCACCTTGGCGGCAATGTCGTGCGGCGTGGTCCACGTCGCGCTCATGGCGCCACTCCTCCTCATCGCTTCGTCCCCCGCAAGCGGGAGGTGCCCCCACTGCATCGTCGTCGGCGCGGCACTCACGACCGCCGTCCGTCGCGCCGCGTCCGGTATTCCTCGATGGTCATCGTCTGAAGTCGGGAGAACGTTCCCTTCGGGTTGTCGACGAAGCCGATCGCCTTCACGTAAGGCTCGATGACGTGCACCTTCTGCAGCGGGGTGACGATGAGAAGTTGCAGGCCCAGCGTCGCGAAAAGGTCCAGCGCGTAGCGGGTCGAGACGTCCGAGCCGCGCCCGAATGCCTCGTCGATGACCGCGAACCGGAAGTCCCGGGATCGCTCGGCGCCCCACTCCAGCCCGAACTGGTACGCCAGGGAGGCCGCCAGGATCGTGTAGGCGAGCTTCTCCTTCTGGCCGCCGGACTTGCCGTCGGAATCGCTGTAATGCTCCCACTCGTCGCCGGTTTCGGCGTCGCGCTCCGATGCGGAGAAGACGAACCAGTTGCGCACGTCGGTGACGCGCCGGGTCCAGTTCTTGTCGGATTCGGCGTAGCCGTCGCGGCCCCGGAAGCGCTCGATGATCCGCTTGACATCTCCGAAGCGTTGTTCGGAGTACTGGTCACCGTCGACCGCGAGGCTGTCGTTGGTCAGGTTTCGCAGGTCCGAACGGAACTGGGCGACATCCTGGTTCGTGGTGGGCTCCTTCTCCAGCCGGATGTAGCGGCCCGGGTTGTAGGGCACCGCGCCGAGCGCCTCGTTGATCCGGTCCACCCGCTCGTCGATGGCCGACGCCTGTCGATTGAGCCAGTTGTTGAACCCCGCCAGCTCCTGGATGGCGTTCTTGTTGAGCTGCTCTTTGAACTCGGCCTCGAAACGTGGGAGGTCGTCGGTCGCGACACGATCGCGAAACGCCAGAAAGTCTTGCCGGGCATCGACGTTGGCGTCCATGTCCGCGCGAAGCTCGGGCCACCGACGCAAGACCTCGCTCATGTACTGGCCCAGGTTCAGCGCATAGCCGTTGAGTTGGCCGCCGACGCGCTCGATGCGCCGATGCAGATCGGCCGACAGCGCCACCTCCGCCTCGGCGCAGTCCACCGCCCGACCGGGGCGGCTCTTTCCGATGCGCTCGTCGAGGGCGGCGTACGACGCGCGAGCGACCGCCAGCTCGTGCTCTGGGTGCGCTGCGACAAACGCGTCATCGCGCTGCTTTCCCTGCTCGGCCTGCCTTTGTGCCACGGCCGTGGTCGCGATCCTGCCGGTGAGCCTGTCGATGGATTCCCCCACGGCTTTGGCGTGCTCGTCGTTGTCGGCGAGCGCCCGCGTGATCTCCTCCAGGCGCGAAGAGCCCGACAGCAGCCGGACGCGTTCGGCGTCGTGGTGGTCTGCGCGCGCCTGGGCCTCATCGACGTCGAGGTCGTTCCAGGAGTGGTAGCCCTCGAGGCGTGCGAGGGCGTGCAGCTTTGCCTGCACCGCATCCCGCTGCGCATCAACCCTCGCCAGCTCGGCGGCCGCCGTCGCGAGCTTGTCCTGTAGCCCGGCCAGCTCCTCGCCGAGCGCGGCAATCTTGCGCTCGTTGGCCCAGCCGAGGACCCAGCGGCGGGGATCGTCGACGCGGTGCCGGTCGTCCTTCTCGTGGCGCTCGCCGGACCGCACCTGGCCCTCGCGGGTCACGGCGCGCCGCTGACCGCGGAACTCCTCGAGGCCCGACGCGCATCGGTAGTCGGCACGCTTCGTGAGCTCGTCGGTGAGGTACTGGTGGAACGGCCCGTCCTTGACCTCGATGCAGTCGGCGAGCCAAAGCCCCTCGTGCCCCGGCGCTTGCAACCGAACCCGTTGTCTGGCAACCCTTTCGTAGACAAGTTTGGCCCCGATCGGCTTGCCCCCGCGCGCCTGGAACGTGAGCCTGCGCCCGTTCACCCATCCGGCGACAGCGTCGTAGTGCTGTTGCGGTACCAGCAGCGAGAGGGCGAACCCGCGCAGCACCCGCTCCGCAGCGCCGCGCCACTGGGCGTGCTCGTCGGTCACGTCGAGCAGTTCGCCCGCATAGGGCAGGTCGTCGGGCGTCAGCCCGAGGGCCGCACACAGTTCCGCGCGAACCTCGACCTGCTCGACGGGCAGGTTGCTGGTGCGCTGCTCCAAGCTCGCGAGCTCCTCAGAGATCAGGCCACACTGGCGTTGGAGCTCCCTCTCCCGCCCGATCGCGTCGACCGTGTCCGCATCGAGTGCTCCCTTCTCCGCGGTGAGCCGCGACCGCTCGGTGGAGGCCACAGCGGACAGGGCCGCGAAGTCCTCGGCGCAGGCAACCGGTTCCAGCTCGGCGTCGGCGATCGCGACGTCGAACCGGGTCCGGGCATGACGACGGCTCTGGGCCTGCGCACGGGCCTCCTCGGCGAGTCGCTCCAACTCGCCGATGCGGTCCCCGCCGGCTTTGGCGCGCTCCTCGATGAGAGCGTCGTGTTCGTGTTTGAGCTTCTGCTGGTGGGCTTTGGCGGCGTCCTGCTCTTTCAGCAGGCCCAAGCCCTCGGATTCCAGCGCGGCGATCTCGTCGCCGAACAGACCCGAGCGTAGCTCGGCGATGAACAGCCGGACGGCGGATCGCTCGTGCTCCAGCGACTCACGCTGCGCGAGTGCGGCATCGTACTTCGCCGCGGTCACCACGACGGGGTCGAGCGCTTCCAGTTGCTCTCGCGCGCGCTTGACGGCGTCGTGTGCCTTGGTCAGGTCTTCGAAGTGGGCAATGATGTCTCGCACCCGCTCGGTCGAGTCACTGGGTTCGAGCATGTGGTCGCGCACGAAGTCGTTGAGGTTGCCGACCGACTTCATCGACACGGTCTGGTGGAACAGCTCGAGCGCCTGCTCGGATCGGATTCCGAGCAGGCGGCGCATCGAGGTCGCGTATTTGGGGAATTCGTCGAAGATCTCTGTCCCGGTCGCGCGCAGCCTCTTGCGAAGATCGCGTAGGTCGGTGCCGAAGTCGGCGAAATCCGTTGCGATCGAGAGCGCTTTGGTCGCGGTGACGAAGAAGCGGTAGGGCTGCCCGGTGCTTTCGCGCTGTTGGAAGACCTGGGCCAGCGTGATCGTCTCGTCGTAGCCGTGGTTGGTGAACACCCCGAGGACGACGGAGTAGGTCCGCTTGTTCTCGCGCAGGCCCTTGGCCCGTGACCGTCCGGTGGCCTCGTTGCGCTCGGACTTGTAGTGGCCCTCGACGTAGGACCGCAGGGTGCGTTCCTTGGCCTCAGCACCCGCGGCTTTGTTGTAGGCGGCCTTGTGGGACGGCATCAGCAAGGTTGTGAGCGCGTCGACGATCGTCGATTTGCCCGAACCGATATCCCCGGTGAGCAGCGCCGTCTCGGTGTCGGGAGTGAACCGCCACACCTGGGAGTCGAAGGTGCCCCAGTTGAATACTTCCGCGCACTGGAGCCGGTAGCCGGCCCTTCGGGTGTCACCGAGCCCGACCATCGAGAACAATCCGTCACTCATCGGCGGCTACCGTTCCGGCATACTCCCGCAGCTTCGCCGCGAAATCCGACAAGGTCTGGGCGTCGACGTAGGCCTTGAGGATGCGTCGCACCTCCCAATGGTCGTGCTGACCGCGAAGCTGCCGCAAGAACCCGAGTTCGCGCGCTTTGTTGATCGTCGTCTCGGCCTGGTCGACGATGCGCGCGTCGTTGCTGGACTCGGCCTGGAAAAGCCTCAGCATCTCCACGATCTGCTCGGTGGACAGGACCAGCCGGCCGTCGCCACCGGCCGTTTCGAACTCCACGAGCCGCTTGCGCAGCAACACCAGCAGCAGGCTGACGTTGTAGGTCAGTGCGCGCCGCCGCACCAGGCGCGGCAGCGCCTCGTCGCCGTCTTCCTCGGGCCGGGACCGAAGGTAGGCATAGCCCTCGGCGTCGTCGACGACCACGTCGACGCCGATGGTGGCGAAATGGTCTCGGACACCGGCGCCCAACCGTTCCAGTGTCAGCCAGGTGTCTTCGTCGGATTCGCGGTAGACGACACCGGCCATCAGCCGGATGATCGCGCTGGCGACCGCGTGGTCGCTGCTCATCGCCGCCTCACTCTCACCGTCGCTTCACCGTCACTGTGGGCAGCCGCGCCCGCTTGGTGATGTCCGGGTCGGCGGGGTCGGAGTACTCCAGCAACGTCTCAGCGGTGTCGTCCATGTCGACCGTCACGTCTTCGTCATCGAGGGCGAGGTAACCGACGATCTCCGCCGCGCCCTGCTCGATGGGGTGCGCCGCGATGATGTCCGACAACAGCGCCACCGAGCCCTCGGGCAGGACGCTGCGGACGATGTCGACCAGCCGCGCCTGGTCGACGAAGGTCTGACTGAACAGCAGGTCGGCGTCGACCTCTTCGGTGGCCGCCGCAATGTGGCTCTCGACCGCTACCGGCGCAGGCGTTCGGTAGAGCGGGCGCTCGAACGGCAGCGCCATGTCGATGCCCGGCTGATCGACTTCCAGCCCGAAGGCCGGCGGGTTGTCCCGGAGCTCCAGGGCGACGCCCTCCACCGCGCGAACCAGGTCGAGAACGCGCCGGTTCTCCAGCCAGACCTGGTCGTCGAGGAAGCGGCGCAGTTGTTCGGATATCTGGCGGACTGTGCGCTGCGCGCGATCGGCCGCCTCGGACCAGTCGTGGTGGATGCCGCGAATCCGGTGATCGGCTTCGATCGTGTCGAGGGCCGAAACCTTGGCGAGCAACTCCGCGAGTTCGGTTTGGCGGGTCTCGGAGAGTAGGTAGTCGTAGAAGGCTCCGAAGCTGCGCCCCTGGTCCGAGCCGGCGATCTCGGAGCGGCTTCCGACCAGCTCGGCGAGCAGTTCGCCTTTGGAGCCATCCCATGCCGCGATCTTTTCTCGCGCGGCACGGTCGAGATGCCGAAAATTTTCTTCCACCTCGCGGAAGTCAGCGAGCAGTTCCCGCGCGGTCGCCGACAGCTGCTGGTAGCGGTCGCGGACCCCGGTCGCGTCCAGCATGGTGACGACGCCGGATTCGACGGCCGCGATCTCGGCGTCGAGCTCGTCACGACGGCGACGCAGTTCGGCCAACCGGACCTGGGGTTCGACTTCGGTGCCGTGCACGATCTGTCGCAGTAGCTCGACGACGGTGTGCAGCCTGGATTCGGTCCCCACGAAAGATCTGCCCTGCAGGCTCATCACCCACGCGTAGGCCTTCTCGAACGCCGGGGTGACCTCGTAGTGCACTTCGTCGTCGCCGGGCGGATAGAACCGCCGCAGATACGCGGCGTCGGTG
>NZ_JBYCLC010000030.1:0-8299 GCF_057473685.1 Mycobacterium sp. TH-M116
GCCGGCGCGGTCGCCTTCGCGTCGACCCTCAGCTACCCGGTCGTCGCCGAGCGGCTGCCCCCGCAGATCGGTAAGATCCTCGGCTGAACCGCGCCCGGCAGCCCCTCCCGTGAGCGTTCGGTAAGGCACCTCTGGCAGTGTTCGAAAATCTCTCGTCCGCAGGTGGATGCGGGGTTACCGTCGAGTAATGAGCGTGACGGATCTCCCCACGGACCTGCCGGCGGATCTGGTAGGCAACACCGTGGTCGACTACGGCGACCGCGCGCTGATGGTGCAGTGCGGCAGCACCGCCGACGTCCTGGCATGGGTCGCGGCCCTGCGGGCCGTGGCGCTGCCGGGCGTGGTCGACATCGTTCCCGCGGCGCGCACGGTGCTGGTGAAACTCGACGGACCCCGCCGCCAGGGGGTCGTGCGTCGGCGGCTGCGCACGCTGCGGGTCGGCGCCCACGCGGCCGCCCCGGCGGATCGCAGTCCCGACGTGGTGATCGGCGTGGTCTACGACGGCCCGGACCTCGACGAGGTCGCCGGCCTCACCGGACTGAGCGCCGCCGCGGTGGTCGAGGCCCACACCTCGACCGTGTGGCAGGTCGGATTCAGCGGCTTCGCACCGGGTTTCGCCTATCTGGTCGGCGGCGACCCGCGACTGCGGGTGCCCCGGCGCCCGGAACCGCGCACCGCGGTGCCGGCTGGCGCCGTCGCCCTGGCCGACGAATTCAGCGCGATCTATCCGCGGCAGTCGCCCGGCGGATGGCAGCTGATCGGCCACACCGACGCCCCCCTCTGGGACATCGACCGCCCCAGCCCGGCGTTGCTGACGCACGGCATGTGGGTCCAGTTCCGGGCAGCGTGAGGGGGCGCCGTGCTCACGCTGGAAGTCCTGCGTACCGGGCCGCTCGCCGTCGTCCAGGACCTCGGCCGGACCGGGTTGGCCCACCTCGGCGTCAGCGGTTCCGGGGCAGCCGACCGCCGGGCGCACAAGCTGGCCAATCGGCTGGTTGCCAACCCCGACGACCGTGCCACCGTCGAGGTGACGTTCGGCGGCTTCTCGGCCCGCGTCCGCGGCGGCGACGTCGACATCGCGGTGACGGGCGCCGACACCGACCCGACCGTTGACGGAATCAAGTTCGGCACCAACAGCATTCATCGCGTCCGTGACGGCCAGGTGATCGCGCTGGGCGCGCCGCGCGCCGGGCTGCGCACCTATGTCGCGGTGCGCGGCGGCATCTGCGTCGAGCCGGTGCTGGGCTCCCGCAGCTATGACGTGATGTCGGCGATCGGACCGTCCCCGCTCCGGCCGGGGGATCGCCTGCCGGTCGGCGAGCACACGGCCGCCTATCCGCAGCTCGACCAGGCCCCGGTTGCCGCGATCACCGGCGACGTGGTCGAACTGTCCGTGGTGCCCGGGCCCCGCGACGACTGGTTCGTCGATCCCGACGCCCTGGTGCGCGACGACTGGGTGGCGTCCCACCGCAGCGACCGGGTGGGGATGCGACTGGTCGGCCGCCCGCTGCACTACCACTTCCCGGACCGGCAGCTGCCCAGCGAGGGCACCGGCCGCGGCGGGATTCAGGTGCCGCCCAACGGTTTACCGGTGATCCTGGGACCGGACCATCCGGTCACCGGCGGTTACCCCGTCGTCGGCGTGGTCACCGACGAGGACATCGACAAGGTCGCCCAGGTGCGGCCCGGCCAGCGCGTGCGGCTGCGCTGGGCGCGGCCCCGTTCGCCGCTGGGCACCGCCACGCGCGCGGATCTCACCCACTTTTCCTAGACTTCTCGGCCGTGCGCGCCGGGGTCCGCACCGCTTCCCCCGGGCCGGCAAGCTTGTCACCGCACGGGGCCGGCCGCCCTGGCCGGGACGCGCGTCGGTGCCGGCGCCCGGAGACCCGGCACGCACCGCCGATTCCGGGGAAAGCCGCGGCGGGACTGATGCGCGACTGGCGCAGCGGCGACGTCTGGTGGGCCGACACCGACCCTTCTGTCGCATTACATCTTCTGTCGGACAACATCGTTCGCCGGGCCGCATCGTGTCCGGCGTCGTCACCACCGCGCGCCGGCTATCGGTCGCGTGTTCGCCCACATCGCGGCGGGAGTCGAATCCGGTTGACGGAGAGATACATCACAGCAGCGACGCCTCTCAGCGATCTACCAGAAAACTTGACTACAACTGACAGACGATATCGATCGGATCAAGTTGACGCGCTTGCGTTCTCAGTGTGAGCATCAGAAGACACAGCAGGGCATTCCTGTTCATTCGGCGTCACCGCACGGGCATCGGCGGCCGGGCCAGGAAGCGCACGAGCGGCATCCCCCACGCCCGCTCCAGAAGCGGGCCCTGTCTGCGAAAGGTAGAGAACGTATGGGCCGCAACCGTCTGATCGCGGACTGGAATCCGGAGGACGCCACCGCCTGGGAGTCCGGCAACGACAGGATCGCTCGCCGCAACCTGCTCTGGATGATCGCGTGCGACCACATCGCCTTCGGGATCTGGACGCTGTGGCCGGTGATGGCGCTGTTCCTGCCCCAGGACGTGTACGGATTCTCCCCGGCGGACAAGTTCCTGCTCGGTGCCACCGCCACCCTGGTCGCGGCCTGCCTGCGCATCCCGTACTCGCTGGGCATCGCCACCTTCGGCGGCCGCAACTGGACCGTCTTCTCGATCGTGGCGCTCATCGTCCCGACCATCGCCACGATCTGGCTGATGGCCAATCCCGGACTGCCCTTCTGGCTGTACCTGGCGTGCGCCGCGCTGACCGGGATGGGGGGCGCCAACTACGCGGCCTCGATGACCAACACCAACGCCCTGTACCCGCAACGCCGCAAGGGCTTCGCGCTGGGCTTGAACGCCGGCGCCGGCAACCTCGGTGTGCCGACGATCCAGCTGGTGGGAATGCTGGTCCTCGCCGTCGCCGGGCGCGGCGCACCGTACTGGGTGTGCGGGCTCTACCTGGCACTGCTGACCGCAGTCGCCGTGGGGGCGGCCCGCTACATGGACAACCTGGATCATGTGATGTACAACACGAACGACCTGCGTTCGATCCTGCGCGAACGGGATACGTGGGTGCTTGCGCTGCTGTATCTGGGCACGTTCGGCTCCTGGATCGGGTTCTCGTTCGCGTTCGGCCAAGTCCTGCAGATCAACTTCGTCGGCACCGGGCAGAGCTCCGCGCAGGCCGCCCTGCACGCCGCCGAATTCGCCTTCATCGGACCGGCACTGGGCTCGCTGGCCCGGATCTACGGCGGCAGGCTGGCCGATCGCGTAGGCGGCAGCCGCGTCACCCTGGCAGTCCTGACCACGATGGGACTCGTCACCGCGTTCCTGGTCGCCGTCAGCACGCACGAGGACCACACCCACAGCCTGACCACCGCGGCCACCATGGCCGGCTACATCTGCGGGTTCATGGCCCTGTTCATCCTGGCCGGACTGGGCAACGGATCGGTGTACAAGATGATCCCTTCGGTCTTCGAGGCACGCAGCCACCTGCTGGGGCTCGCCGAAGGCCACCGGCGCCGCTGGTCGCAAGCCACGTCGGGGGCGGTGATCGGGTTCGTCGCCGCGTTCGGCGCGCTCGGCGGCGTAGCCATCAACCTTGTCCTGCGCCAGTCCTACCTGAGCACCGGCACCGACACGCTGGCGTATTGGGCGTTCCTGCTGTTCTACGTCGCCACCGCGGTGATGACCTGGGCGAGGTACGTCCGACGCCCGCCCCTGACGGCCGCGACCGCGGCTACGCCGGGAGCCGGGTACCCGCCCCACATCGAAACGGCCCGGGTGTGACCATGCGGCGGTGGCGGTGAGCGCAATCCGGCGGCAATCGCCCGGTAACGCTCGAGAAACGTCCTACGAATACACCACTCATATGGCACAGCCAGATTCTGCGCCGCTGACCGGCTATCGGATCGCAGTGACCTCTGCCAACCGCGCCGAGGAACTGTGCGCTCTGCTGCGCCGCAACGGTGCCGAGGTCTGCCGCGCCGCGGCCATCGACATGATCGCCCTGCCCGACGACGACGAATTGCGCCGCAACACCGCGGCCCTGATCGAACGGCCGCCCGATATCGTCGTCGCGCACACCGGGATCGGCTTCCGCGGCTGGATGGCCGCGGCTGACGGCTGGGGCGTGGCCGGCCAGCTGACCGCCGCGCTGGCGCAGGCACGCATCGTCGCCCGTGGCCCGAAGGCGACCGGGGCGCTGCGCGCGGCGGGCCTGCCCGAGGAGTGGTCAGCGAAATCCGAGTCGTCGCGCGAGGTGTTGAAATACCTGCTCGAGTCCGAGTTGCCCGGCAAGCGGATCGCCGTCCAATTGCACGGCGCCGCCGAGGGCTGGGACCCGAATCCCGGGTTCCTCGGCGAGTTGCGCGCAGCGGGCGCCGAGGTGACGCCCATCCAGGTGTACCGCTGGAAGCCCACACCGGTCGGCGGCCAATTCGACCAGCTGCTCACCGCCATCGCCAAGCGCCGTTTCGACGCGGTCAGCTTCACCTCCGCGCCGGCCGCTGCGGCACTGCTGGAACGCGGCCGCGAGCTGGCCATCGAAGACCAATTGCTGTCGGCGCTGCGCACCGACGTGCACGCGATGTGCGTGGGTCCGGTCACCGCCCAGCCCCTCACCAGGGCGGGAGTCCCCACCTCTGCACCCGACCGGATGCGGCTGGGGGCGTTGGCCCGCCACATCGCCGAAGAGCTACCGATGCGTCGCTCGCGCGCGATCGACGCCGGCGGTCACCGCATCGAGATCCGCGGCAACTGCGTGGTGGTCGACGGGTCGGTCAAAACACTGTCGGGTTCTGGCATGGCCATCTTGCGAACGCTGGCGCAACGTCCCGGTGACGTCGTCGCTCGTGCCGATTTGCTGCGAGTGCTGCCCGGTAGCAGCAACGACCCTCACGCCGTCGACACGGCGGTGCTGCGGCTGCGAACGGCCCTGGGCGACCGGAACATCGTCGCGACCGTGGTGAAGCGCGGCTACCGCCTCGCGGTTGACGATCCGTCTGGGTCACCGGCCTGAAACCGGCAATGCTTGATCTTTGATCCGGTACGGGTGATCCTGACAGGATGCCCCGCACCGAAGAGCCGCCGCGCCGGATCTTCGATCCGGTCGCCAAGATGCTTCATTTGCCACTCGGCACAACGGAATTCATCGATCGCATCGTCACCGGGAGCATCCAGCAGGTGGGCCGCCAGACCCTGCGCATGCTGATCACCACCTGGGACGCCGCCGGCGGTGGCCCCTTCGCGGCCAGCACGGTCGCGTCAACGGGAATGGCCAAGACCGCCGAAATCGTCGAAGCCGTATTCATCGGTCCGGTGTTCGGCCCGTTGCTCAGCGCGCTCGGAGCCGACAAGGTGGCGCTGCGCGCGTCGCTGTGCGCATCGCAACTGGTGGGCCTGGGTATCATGCGCTACGGGCTGTGCTCCGAGCCGCTTCACTCGATGTCGGTGGACGACCTCGTGGATGCCATCGGTCCGACGTTGCAGCGTTACCTGGTCGGTGACATCACCCGGTGACGCGACGCGGGGGCGGCCTGCCCGATCTCGACAGAGCCCTCCGGCGTGACGCGCACCGCGTAGACGGGCACCGAGATCTCCGGATCGTCCAGGCACGTCCCGTCATCCAACGCAAAAGCCTGTTTGAGGATGGGCGATTGGACGATCGCACGGCCGTCGCGGTCACCGACGAGGCCCCGGGACAGCACCGCCGCACCAGAGAACGGGTCGACGTTGCCGACCGCACGCACCGACCCGTCGTCGAGCCGGAACAGCGCCGCCTGCGTGCCGTCGTCGAGCAGGACACCGACGCCGCGACCGGGGATGAGGTGGTCGTACGCACAGGCGGTCGTCCACACCTGAATGTCGTTGACCAACCTCACGATTCCTCCTGAATCGACTCACGGACCCGGGGCATCCCGATGGACACGGGGATTTTTCGCCCCGCATTCTCGGTGAACGTCACGGTCGGGTCGACGGCATCCGGGGCGTTGACGAACGACACGAACCGGGACAGCTTGTCCGGATCGTCCAACACACCCTTCCATTCGCACCGGTAATTCTGCACGTGGCGCCGCATCGCGGCTTCGAATTCCTCAGCCAGTCCCAGCGAGTCCTCACAGACGACCTCGCGTAGATGCTCCAGGCCGCCCTCGAGTGAGTCGACCCACGGCGCGGTCCGCTGCAGCCGGTCGGCAGTGCGGATGTAGTACATGAGGAAACGGTCGATGTAGCGGACCAGGATCTCGGTGTCCAGGTCGGCGGCCAGCAGCTGCGCGTGCTTGGGGGTCATGCCGCCGTTGCCGCCGACGTAGAGGTTCCAACCCTTTTCGGTGGCGATGACGCCCACGTCCTTGCCGCGGGCCTCGGCGCATTCCCGCGCACAGCCCGAGACCCCCATCTTGATCTTGTGCGGCGCCCGCAGACCGCGATAGCGCAGTTCCAGGTCGATCGCCAGCTGCACCGAATCCTGCTGCCCGTAGCGGCACCAGTCGGTGCCCACGCAGCTCTTCACGGTGCGCAGCGCCTTGCCGTAGGCGTGGCCGGACTCCATGCCGCCCTCGACGAGGCGGCGCCAGATCTCGGGCAGCTGTTCCACCCGCGCCCCGAACATGTCGATGCGCTGGCCGCCGGTGATCTTGGTGTAGAGCCCGAAATCCTGTGCAATCTGGCCGATCAGGATCAGGTGCTCGGGTTTGATGTCCCCGCCGGGCACCCGCGGCACCACCGAGTAGCTGCCGTTCTTCTGGATGTTGGCCAGGAAGTGGTCGTTGGAGTCCTGCAGCGCGGCCTGCTCGCCGGAGAGAATGTGGCCCGAGCCGGTGGACGCCAGGATGGAGGCGACGACGGGTTTGCAGATGTCGCAACCCTTTCCGCGGCCGTAGCGCTCCAGCAGGCCCGAGAACGTGCGGATTTCGGTGGCCGAGATGATCTCGAAAAGCTCCGCCCGTGACTGGTCGAAGTGCTCGCACAGCGCCTTGGATTGCTCGACACCCTCGGCCTCCAGCAACTGTTTGAGCAGCGGCACACACGAGCCGCACGACGTCCCGGCCGCCGTGCACGACTTGAGCGCCGCGACGTCGGCGCAGCCGTCGGCGATCGCGCATTTCACGTCACCCTTGGTGACGTTGTTGCAAGAGCAGATCTGCGCCGAATCCGGCAACGCCCCGACGCCCAGAGCCGAAGCACCACTGCCGGATTGGGCCGGGGCTAGCAACGCCAGCGGATCCCCGGGCAGCTCGCTGCCGACCATGGGACGCAACACTCCGTACGACGACGCGTCGCCCACCAGCACTCCACCGAGCAGGGTCTTGGCGTCATCGGAGAGCACGAGTTTCGCGTATGTCCGATTCACGGCGTCGTTGACAGCGACTTCGAGACAGTTCTCCGTCGCACCCAGCGCGTCGCCGAAGCTGGCAACGTCGACGCCGAGCAGTTTGAGTTTGGCGGACATGTCCGCTTCGCCGAATTCAGCGGATCCGCCCAGCAGCCGGTCCACCGCCACCTCGGCCGAGGTGTAACCGGGCCCCACGAGCCCGTAGCACCGGCCCCCGATCGCGGCGACCTCGCCAACCGCGTAGATGTCGGGATCGCTTGTTCGGCAAGACAAATCGGTGAGCACACCGCCCCGTTCGGCGAGCGCCAAACCGGCGCCCGCCGCCAGTTCGTCACGCGGGCGGATCCCGGCCGCGAAGATCACCACCCCCGCATCGATGATCTGGCCGTCCGTCAAGCGCACCCGCACCGACGCCGACCCGTCGGACCGGTCGGCGGATTCGATCGATTCGGTGCCCGTGCCGACGTGCACAACGATCCCCAGCTCGCCGACCATCCTGGCCAGGAGTTTACCGCCGGCCTCGTCGATCTGCTGGGCCATCAGGCGTGGCATCATCTCGACGACGTGGGTCTCTAACCCGAACTGGCGCAGAGCATTCGCGGCTTCGAGCCCCAGCAGGCCGCCGCCGATCACCACCCCGGCGCATGCGCGACCCCCGTCGAGCGCGCGCTGTGCGCCAGCCCGGATGGCATCGAGGTCGTCGAGAGTGCGATAGACGTGACACGCGGGCAGGTCGTGGCCGGGCACGGGTGGAACGAACGCGTACGACCCGGTCGCCAACACCAACTTGTGGTAGGCGTGTCGTTGCCCGTCGGCGGTGACCACCGACCTCCCCGCCGGATCGATTTCGACGACTCGCGTATCGAGCACCAGTCGAACCCGCTCGTCTGCGGCGTAGTCGTTGCCGGGCAGGGCCAACAGGCTGCGGTCCCAGCCCTCGGTGTAGGAGGTCAGCCCGACGCGGTCATAGGCCG
>NZ_JBYCLC010000031.1:0-25103 GCF_057473685.1 Mycobacterium sp. TH-M116
CTCGGTGCCGGTGTTCTCGAGCGTGGCGTGGGCCAGGCTGGCGTTGACGTCCGGGCCGTGCACCGCCACGCCGTGCCGGCGCGCGTCGGCCACCAGCGACTGCGGCGAGTAGAAGCCCATCGGCTGGGCGCGCAGCAGCGCCGCGCAGAACGCCGCCGGGTGATGCAGCTTGAACCACGCCGAGTAGAACACCAGCGACGCGAAGGACAGCGCGTGGCTTTCCGGGAAGCCGAAATTGGCGAAGGCCTCGATTTTTTCGTAGATCCGGTCGATCACCTCAGCTGGAGCGCCGTGCAGCGCGCGCATGCCGTCGTAGAAGCGATCGCGCAGCCGTCGCATGCGCTCGGTCGAGCGCTTGGAGCCCATGGCACGGCGCAGCTGGTCGGCCCCGGCGGCGGAAAAACCGGCACAGTCGACCGCGAGCTGCATGAGCTGCTCCTGAAACAGTGGCACCCCCAGTGTCTTTCGCAGCGCCGGCACCATGGATGGGTGGTCGTAGACAACCGGGTCGATGCCGTTGCGCCGGCGGATATAGGGGTGCACCGAGCCGCCCTGGATGGGGCCCGGGCGGATCAGCGCGACCTCCACCACCAGGTCGTAGAAGATGCGCGGCTTCAGCCGCGGCAGCGTGGCCATCTGCGCGCGCGACTCCACCTGGAACACGCCGACCGAGTCGGCGCGGGCCAGCATCTCATACACCGCCGGCTCGGACAGGTCGAGGGCGGCCAGGTCGACCTCGATCCCCTTGTGTTCGGCCACCAGGTCGATGGCGTGGTGCAACGCCGAGAGCATGCCCAGCCCGAGCAGGTCGAACTTGACCAAACCGATTGCCGCGCAGTCGTCTTTGTCCCACTGCAGGACGCTGCGGCCCGGCATGCGGGCCCACTCGACCGGGCACACGTCGGCGATCGGCCGGTCGCAGATCACCATGCCCCCGGAGTGGATGCCCAGGTGCCGGGGCAGGTTGGCGATCTGGTTGGCCAGCTCGATCACCTGCGCCGGGATGCCGTCTATGTCCGGCGACTGTCCGTTCGAGTCGGGGCCAAACCCGTTCCGATGACCGATCTGCTTGCTCCAGGCGTCCTGCTGGCCCTGGGAGAAGCCCAGCGCGCGGGCCATGTCGCGCACCGCGATCCGGCTCCGGTAGGTGATGACGTTGGCAACCTGGGCGGCGTAGTCGCGGCCGTAGCGGTCGTAGACGTACTGGATGACCTTCTCGCGCTCATCGGACTCGATGTCCATGTCGATGTCGGGCGGCCCGTCGCGGGCCGGCGACAGGAACCGCTCGAACAGCAGCTCGTTGGCCACCGGGTCGACGGCGGTGACGCCAAGGGCGTAACAGACCGCCGAGTTGGCCGCCGATCCCCGGCCCTGGCACAGGATGTTGTTGTCCCGGCAGAACCGGGCGATGTCGTGGACCACCAGGAAGTAGCCCGGAAACGTCAGCTGAGAAATGACTTTCAACTCGTGTTCGATCTGGGCGTACGCGCGGGGGGCCGCCGCGGGGAGCCCGTAGCGGTCACGGGCACCCGTCATGGTCAGCTGCCGCAGCCAGCTGTCCTCGGTGTGCCCGTCGGGAACCTCGAACGGCGGCAACCGCGGCGCGATCAGCGCCAGCCCGAATGCGCACTGCTCCCCCAGCTCGGCGGCGGCACTCACCACCTCGGGGTACCACGCGAACAGCCGGGCCATCTCCTCACCGGAGCGCAGGTGCGCACCGCCGAGTGGGGCCAGCCAGCCCGCGGCGGCATCCAGGGACTGTCGGGCTCGGATCGCCCCCATCGCCATGGCCAGCCGTCCGCGCGACGGCCCCGCGAAATGCGCCCCCGTGGTGGCGACGACGCCGACCCCGAAGTGTCCTGCCAGCCCGGCCAGCACGGCGTTGCGTTCGTCGTCGAGCGGCTGCCCGTGGTGGGTCAGCTCGACGCTGACCCGGTTCGCGCCGAACCGGTCCACCAGGTCGGCCAGCGCCCGCTCGGCGGCCTCTGGGCCTTTGATCGAAAGCGCTTGGCGTACATGCCCTTTACGGCATCCGGTCAGGATGTGCCAGTGCCCGCCCGCGGCGTGGGTCAGCGCGTCGTAGTCGTAGCGGGGCTTACCCTTCTCCCCGCCGGCCAGGTGCGCGGCGGCCAGTTGCCGGGACAGCCGCCGGTAGCCCTCCGGGCCGCGGGCCAGCACCAGCAGGTGTGGACCGGGCGGATCCGGCGCCTCGGTGCGGGCCCCGGGTCCCAACGACAGCTCGGCCCCGAACACGGTGTGCAGGTCGAGTTCAGCGGCGGCTTGGGCGAACCGCACCGCCCCGTACAGCCCGTCGTGGTCGGTGAGCGCCAAAGCGCGCAGATCCAGCCGGGCCGCCTCCTCGGCCAGCTCCTCCGGGGTGCTGGCGCCGTCGAGAAAGCTGAACGCCGAATGCGCGTGCAATTCGGCGTACGGGACCGGCGAGCGTGCTCCCCATCCGCCGTCGGGTGCGTGGTACGCCGCGCGCTTGCGCGACTGAGGACCCTCCCGGCCGGCCTGCGGGGGCGCGCCGCCGTGGCGCGGCCTGCTGTCGAGCACCCGCTCCATCTCCGCCCAGCTCGGCGGCCCGCCAGACCAGCCCACACGGATCAGCTTATCGAATATACGTTCGATACACGCGGCGGATTCACCACCCCGCTCACGCGAGCACGGCGCCGGTCACCGTGAGAAAGTGGGGCCGTGCACACGCTGGAGCCGGTCGTCATCGACCCACGCCGCCATGACGCCGTCCTGTTCGACCTCGACGCGGTGACCGATGCCGGGGGCACCGCGCTGGAGCCCGCGGCAACACTGGTGCGCCGATTGCACGACGTCGGGCTCGGCACCGCCGTCTTCACGCCCGACGACCACCGTGACGCACCGGCGGACCTGTTCGCCGCGCGGGCTGACGGCCCCGTCGGAGCAGCCGAGCGCCTGCACGTGCGGCCGGGCCGGTGCGCCGTCGTCGCGCGCGACGTCGCCGGAGTCACGGCCGCGCGCGACAGCGGTTTCGCGTTGGTCATCGGCGTCCTCAAGGCAGAAGACCGAACGGGGCGCCGTGACGCGCTGGACGAGGCCGGCGCCGACGCGGTGGTCACCGACGTCGGTGAGGTCACGGTGCGCACCGGGGACCGCCGGATGTCGCAGCTTCCCGACGCGGCGCAAGCCCTGGATCCGCCACCCAACCCGGCGGTGTTCTACGACTTCGACGGCACACTGTCGGACATCGTCGACGACCCGGACGCGGCCCGGCCCGTCGCGGGCGCGACGGCGGCGCTGCAGAAGTTGGCCGCACAGTGCCCGGTCGCCGTGCTGTCCGGCCGCGACCTGGCCGACGTGACACGGCGTGTCGGCGTGCCCGGAATCTGGTACGCCGGCAGCCACGGGTTCGAACTCACCGCACCCGACGGGACACACCACCACAACGACGCCGCCGCGGCGGCCATCCCGGTGCTGGAGCGGGCCGCCGGCGAACTGCGCGAGCGGCTCAGCTCGATTCCCGGAGTCGTGGTGGAGCACAAGCGATTCGGGGTGGCTGTGCACTACCGCAACGCCGCGCGTGACCGTGTCGGCGAGGTGGCCGCGGCGGTGCGCGCGGCCGGCCGGCACAGCGCGCTGCGGGTGACCACCGGCCGCGAGGTCATCGAGTTGCGCCCGGACATCGACTGGGACAAGGGCAAGACGCTGCGCTGGGTGCTCGAGCACCTGCACCGGGCCGGCCCCGACGCGTTGACGCCGATCTATGTGGGCGACGACATCACCGACGAGGACGCGTTCGACGCGGTGCGCGACGACGGTGTGCCCATCCTGGTGCGCCACGACGAGGACGGCGACCGCGCCACCGCGGCGCTGTTCGGGCTGGACAGTCCCGCAGCGGTGAGCGAGTTCACCGACCGGCTGGCGCGCCGGCTTTCTGACACTCACGCGAATTGACTTGTGGCCTTGAGTTATTCCTGCTGGTTGGCATCAAACGCCGACCTGACGTTCAGGCCGTCGCGACCTAACCCGTCACGAACTCCACCGCGCCGTCGTCCAGCGCCACCCGCACGTCGGAGCCGTCCGGGGCCGACACCTCGGTGCGGAACACCGCCCTGCCCGGTTCGGTGCGCCAGATCAGCGTGGTCAGCGTCTCGCCGGGGAACACCGGCGAGGTGAACCGCGCGTCGATCGCGGTGACGTTGGCGGCCACGTTCTTGCCCAGCTCGGCGACCAGCGCGCGCCCGGCCACCCCGTAGCTGCACAGCCCGTGCAGGATCGGCTTGGGGAACCCGGCCAGCTCCCGGGCGAACCACGGGTCGCTGTGCAGCGGGTTGCGGTCCCCGGAGAGCCGGTAGATCAGCGCCTGGTCCGCGCGGGTGGGCAGCGCGATGCGCGCGTCGGGTTCGCGGTCGGGAACCTGCGGGGCGACCGGCCGCTCACCCGGCTGCCCGCCGAACCCGCCCGACTGGCGGATGACCAGCGTGGTCAACGTCTCGGCGATCAGCTTGCCCGACGCGGGGTCGGTACCCCGGCCGCGCAGCACGACGATGGCGTTCTTGCCCTCCCCCTTGTCCTGGATGTCGGCGACCTCGGAAACCACCGACAGCGTGCCCGCCGGCGGCAGGGGCGCGTGCAGCCGGATGCCCTGGGAGCCGTGCAGCAGCAGGGCATGGTTGAACGTCCCGATCTTGCCCGCCGCCGCGAAGGCCGGGGAGCAGATGACCGCGTAGGTGGGCAGCACCTGCTGGGTGATGTCGTGGCTGTTCTCGGTGGTGAACGACAGGTCGTCGACGCCGGCGCCGACGCCGAGCGCATACAGCATGGTGTCCCGGTCGGTCCAGGTGAACTCCATCGGTTCGCTCACCGCGCCGACGGCACCGGGGTCAATCGCCATGGGGCTCTCCATTCTCTCGGGAATGTTCTGTTGGGAATCGAAGCTGTCGCAAAAATCGAGGCTTTTCTGCACCCAACCATCCCAAACCCTTCCCACCGGTGGTGTCGGCAGGGCAGGCTATCGCCATGTCCACGCGCACCAAGATCTGGAAGCCGGTGGCCGTCCTTGTCGCGGCGTTCGTCGTCGGGGCCTGCGGCGGTGGCGCCCCGCAGGCGCGAAGCATCACCCTGACCTTCGTCCGCAACGCCCAGTCACAGGCAGAATCCGACGGGCTCATCGACACCTCGATCCCGGGCCCCGGCCTGAGCCCCGACGGGAAGGGGCAGGCCCAGCAGGTGGCGCACGGCCGTCACGACTTCGACGCCGTCTACGCCTCCGACGCGGCCGACGCGCAGCAGACCGCCGCGCCCCTGGCCGCCGAGATGGGCACACAGGTCGAGGTCCTCGACGGGCTGCGGCCGATCAACGCCGGCTGGTACAACGGCAAACCCGAGACGATGGCCGCCTCGACGTACCTGCTGGCGCCGGCGGACTGGCTCAACGGGGACCGGCAGGTCAGCGTCCCGGGTTCCACCAGCGGCAACGAGTTCAACTCCCGGTTCACCGCCGCCGTCCGCAAGATCTACAGCGACGGCCACGCCAAACCCGTCGTCGTCACCCAGGGGTCGGCGATCATGGTGTGGACGCTGATGAACGCCAAGAACGGTAGGGACAGCCTGCTGACCAAACATCCCCTGTCCAACGTCGGCCGCGTGGTGCTCACCGGCAACCCGGTCACCGGCTGGACGCTGGTGGACTGGGACGGCATCCGCAACGTCGCCAACTGATCACCACCCGATTCACGGTAGTCATCATGGCGTCTCGGTGGCCGTGAGCGCGCAGGTAGTCTTACGTCGATGGACCCGGTATTCGTCGACGTCGACACCGGTGTCGACGACGCGCTGGCGTTGCTCTACCTGCTGGGCACCCCCGGTGCTGACCTGGTCGGCATCGCCTCGACCGGCGGAAACGTTGGGGTGGAACAGGTTTGCGAGAACAACCTGGGATTACTCGAGTTGTGCCGGGTCGGCGGGGTGCCGGTCTCCAAAGGGTCCGGCGCCGCCCTGACCGCACCGATACGCTCGCCCTCGAAGGTGCACGGCCCCCGGGGGCTGGGGTACGCCGACCTGCCGCCGAGCAGTCTCGAGCTCACCGGCCACGACGCCGCGACGGGGTGGGTGCGCGCGGCGCACGCCTTCCCCGGTGAGCTGATCGGCGTGGCGACCGGCCCGTTGACCAACCTGGCGCTGGCGCTGCGTGCCGAGCCCGCGCTGCCGACACTGCTGCGCCGGCTGGTGATCATGGGCGGCTCCTACGACCACCGCGGCAACGTCACCCCGGTGGCGGAATGGAACATGAGCGTGGATCCCGAGGCCGCCGCCGAGGTGCTCGCGGCGTGGAGCAACCCGCCGGGGTCGTTGCCGGTGCTGTGCGGGCTCGACCTGACCCGCACCGTCGCGATGACGCCCGATCACCTCGTGCGGCTGGCGGCGGCCGCGGGGTCGACGACCACTCCGATGAGCGCGAGCGACGCGCGCGGCACCCGGTCGACGGCGTCCAACCCGCTGATCCGGCTGGTCGAGGACGCGATGCGGTTCTACCTGGAGGCCTACCACGACAACGGCCACGGGTTCGCCGCTCATCTGCACGACCCGCTGGCCGTCGCGGCGGCGCTCGAACCCGAACTCGTCACGGCGCGCCCGGCCACGGTGGACGTCGAACTCACCGGCGCGCACACCCGCGGCATGACCGTGACCGACTGGTCGAAGCACCGAGAACCCAATGCGCTCATCGGCGTTCACGTCGATGAGGCGGCGTTCTTCGACCGGTTCGTCGAACGGGTCGGGGCGTTCGCACGCCGGTTGGCCTGAGAGACCTGCCCCCGACGCGTCATTCGTAGCTTCCCTCGAGGTACCAGCGCCGGCGGCGATAACACAGCAGCAGCGCCCGCTCGCTTTCCAGCAGCACCTGCGCGCGGGCGGTGCGGTTCCCCGCCCCGGTGGCGCCCCGGTCGGGGTCCCACCACCGCTCGTCGACCGGCCACGGGCCGGCCCACCAGCACAGCCGCTCGTCGGCGCCCTGAATGCCGCCGCCGATCATTCGCTCGGGATCGGCGGAGAACAGCCCACGGCCGGTCACCCGCACCGGCTTTCCTTGGCCGTCAAGCAGTTCCACGGCCTCGTCGAGCAACACCGACGGAGACGGCTCGGGCAGCCGGCCGGGCCACGGCGGGCCGGGGTCTGCCCGCGGCACCGGCTCGTCGCCCAGCGGGATCAACGTGATGCGTTCGGCCGGCCCGCGACCACCCGAGAGCACCGGCACCCGCACCGACTCCGGACCCAGCAGGCCCTGCACCCGCACCAGCGCCTGGCGGGCCCGCAGCCGGTCATCCTCGCCCGGCCCGCCCCACAGCGGCAATTGCAGCGCCGCGGCGGACACCACCTCCACGGCCCGGAGCCGCAGCAGTGTCACCGGTGCCGTCGGACCGGCCCGGGCATTCCGGGCGCTCAACCACCCGTCGAGCTGCCAGCGCACCCGGTCGGCGGTGGCGTCCTCGGTCAACGGCTCGGCGCACCGCCAGACCCGGCTGCGTTCCTCGCCGCAGGCGGTGACGGCGTGGATGGCCAGCCGGGTGCATCCCACCCCGGCAGCCATCAGCTGCCGATGCAGCGTGTCCGCCAGCGATCGGCCCGCGAACGCCGCGGCATCGACCCGGTCGATCGGCGGATCGCAGTCCAGCACGGCCTCGAACTCCGGCGGCGGTTGCTGCCCGGACGGCGCCCGCTCGGGCTCGCCGCGGGCAAACCGGTGCGCGGTGACGCCCTCGGCACCGAACCGGGAGGCCACGTCGGGGCGAGGCAGCGCGGCGAACTGCCCGATGGTGCGAATCCCCAACCGCCACAAAAGATCCGATAACTCACCCCGGCCCGGCCCGGCCAGGCTCGGTTCGGCGGCGAGCTGGCGGATCGACAGCGCCGACAGGAATTTCGCGTCGCCCCCGGCCTCGACGACCCGGCCCGCGCGCGCGGCGAAGACCGCGGTGGACAGCTGGTCGGCGATCCCGGCCTGACACTCGGCGCCGGCCACTGAACTCACGGCCACCGCGTCGATCAGCCGCTCGGCGGCCTGTTGCTCGGACCCGAAATAGCGGGCGGCCCCGCGCACCGGCAGCACCACGAGCCCGGGACGCAGCACCTCGGCGCGGGGCACCAGATCGTCCACCGCCGCGATCACCGCTTCGAAGAGGCGGGCGTCGCGGTCTGCATCGGCGGTCGCCACGTGCAGCTGCGGGCAGCGGGCCGCCGCTTCCCGGCGGCGCAGCCCCCTGCGCACCCCCGCCGCACGAGCGGCCGCCGAGCAGGCGATCACCCGGTTGGCCAGCGTGACCGCGACCGGGGCCGTCGCGGACAGGTCCGCGGACACCGCTGCCGCGGCCGCGGGCCAGTCCATGCACCAGATCGCCAGCACCCGGGAAGAAGCCACCGGAATCACCCCGTCCGCGCCCGGCCGACCGTCCGGCCCGCGCACACCCCGCCGACCTGCAGCCGCACCCTGCCGATGCGCCCGAGGCCCGGCCGGCCCCCAGCCGTCAGCTCGTAACCGCAGACCCGGGCCGCGAGCCGGGTCGGGGCCCCCTGCCACTCGCCGTCGGTGACCAGCAGGGTGCAGCCCTTGTTGCGGGCGCGCGCCACCACCGCCCGCGCCCGCGTCTGGGGCACCCGCCGCCCGCCCAGGCCGAGCACCACCAGGTCCATGCCGTCCACGAGCACCGCGGCCACCTCCACCGGATCGGTTCCGGCATCGGGTATCACCGCGATCCGGCTCAGGTCCGCACCCATCTCCACGGCGGCCAGCAACCCGATGTCGGGCTGGCCGACGATGGCCGCGTTGCCTCCGGCCGCCGTGACCGCGGCCACCACGCCCAGCAGCAGCGACCGCGCCCCCGACAGCACCGCCACCGTCCCCCGCGGCAACGCCACCGGCAGCGAATCCGCCAGCCACTGCGGGAGCGCCAGCCGGGATCCCGACTCGGGCAGCGGGTCGTCGGCGACGGCCTTCCCGGACGCCTTCCCGGACAACGACGCCTTCCCGGACGTCTTCCCGGACATCACAGCCATCCGCCGGCGAAGCGATTCGAGCTGTTCGGCGCGATTTTCCCGACGCCGATCGGAGGCGAAAGCCGGTATCATACCCATTCCCCAAATTCGCCCATGCCCTAAATTCGCCCGTTCCCCATATTCGAAAGTATGTTCGATATCGCGAGTAAACACCTGCCCTCCGACAGCCGTCAAGCCAACCGTCAAGCACCGTGAGAGGCGGCTTCATGCACTCGGTGCCGGTGTGGCTGATGGTGCTTTTGAGCAGCGTTGTGTCGGCGCCTCGGTGGCCGACCCGGTCAGAGCGCGCCGAGTACCCGCGACGCCAGCAGTTCCAGCGTCGGGTCGCTGCCGCGATCATGGGTGAACAGCACGATCTGCCCGAAGCCCAGCTCCTGCAGTTCCTGGATGCGGTGCACGATCTGCGGCGCGGTGCCGATCAGGCCGCCCTCCTGCAGCCCGAACGCCGGCGCACCGAAACGCTTTTCGGCCGCCGCGCGGACCTCGGGCAGCGTCGCGTCGTCGGGCGCGAGCGCCATGACGGCCTCGACCGACAACACGATGTCGGCCGGGTCGCGTCCGATGTCGGCGCAGCAGGCGCGCAGCACGTCGCGTTTGCGTTCCAGCTCGGCCAGCGCATAGGTGGGCACGTTCCACACGTCGGCGTACCGGGCGACCAGCGGCAGCGTGTACCTCTCCCCCACGCCGCCGACGACGATCGGCGGACGCGGCTTCTGCAGCGCTCCGGGGACGATCGGCATGTCCTCGACCGTGTAGTGCCTGCCCGTGAAGTCGACCCACTCAACGGCGAACGCCTGGGTGAGGATCTCGAGCGCCTCACCGAGCCGCTCGGAACGGTCGCGGAAAGTGCCCCACGGCAAGCCCATTCGCAGATGCTCGTCGGGAATGGAACCGCTGCCCAGGCCGAGTTCGAGCCGCCCGCCCGAGATCTGGTCGAGCGTGGTGGCCATCTTGGCGAGCACCGCGGGGTGGCGGAACTGGTTGCACAGCACCATGTGTCCGACGCGGAGCCGTTCGGTGCGGGCCAGCAGTGCGGTCGCCAGCGTCCAGGCCTCCAGCGACGGAATCGTCGGTGCGCCGGGCCCGTACATGTGGTCGTAGAGCCACACCGAGCCGATGCCGAGTTCCTCGCAGCGCAGCGCGCGGTGCAGCACGTCGGAATAGGTGAACCCCATCTGCGGCACGTAGACACCGATGTCGAGTGTGGTCATGGCTTCACCTTTCCGCGCCCGGAACACCACACCCACCACGGGTGCCGCGCCGCCGGAAAACGGGCACGCGGACCGCGGCGATTGTCGCGCGAAGGCGGGCAGTCCGTCGCGCCGGCCGTTCTACTCCCACTCGATCGTGCCGGGCGGTTTGCTCGTGATGTCGAGCACCACGCGGTTGACCTCGGCCACCTCGTTGGTGATGCGGGTCGAGATGCGCTCCAGCACGTCGTAGGGCACCCGCGTCCAGTCGGCGGTCATGGCGTCCTCGCTGGACACCGGCCGCAGCACGATCGGGTGCCCGTAGGTGCGGTTGTCGCCCTGCACCCCGACCGAGCGGACGTCACCCAACAACACCACCGGACACTGCCAGATCTGGTTGTCCAGGCCGGCCGCGGTCAGCTCCTCACGCGCGATCGAGTCGGCGCGCCGCAACGTCTCCAGCCGCGCCTCGGTCACCTCGCCGACGATGCGGATACCCAGACCTGGCCCCGGAAACGGTTGGCGCGCCACAATTTCCTCCGGCAGACCCAGCTCGCGCCCCACCGCCCGCACCTCGTCTTTGAACAGCAGCCGCAGCGGCTCGACGAGCGTGAACTTCAGGTCGTCGGGCAGGCCGCCGACGTTGTGGTGGCTCTTGATGTTGGCGGTGCCACTGCCCCCACCGGACTCCACCACGTCGGGATACAGCGTGCCCTGCACCAGGAAGTCGACCCGCGAGTCGGTATCGCCCACGATGTCGCGCACCGCGCCCTCGAACGCCCGGATGAACTGGCGGCCGATGATCTTGCGTTTGCCCTCGGGATTGTGCACCCCCGTCAGCGCGGCCAGGAAGGTGTCCGCCGCGTCGACGGTGACGAGGTTGGCGCCGGTGGCGGCGACAAAATCGCGCTGCACCTGCTCGCGCTCCCCGGCGCGCAACAACCCGTGGTCGACGAACACGCAGGTCAACCGGTCGCCGATGGCGCGCTGCACCAGCGCGGCGGCCACGGCCGAGTCCACGCCGCCGGACAGTCCGCAGATCGCCCGGCCGTCGCCGACCTGTTCGCGCACCTGCTCGACCAGCGCACCGGCGATGTTGGCGGGCGTCCAGTCCGCGCCGACCCCGGCGAAGTCGTGCAGGAACCGGCTGAGCACCCGCTGCCCATGCGGGCTGTGCATCACCTCCGGGTGGTACTGCACCCCGGCCAGGCGCCGCTCGACGTTCTCGAAGGCTGCCACCGGGGCGCCCGGACTGCTGGCCACCACCTCGAACCCGTCCGGCGCGGCCGTGACCGCGTCGCCGTGGCTCATCCACACCGGCTGGGTCGCGGGCAGGCCCGAATGCAGCTGCCCGCCCGTCACTGTCAACTCGGTGCGGCCGTACTCACTGGTGCCGGTATGGGCGACGGTCCCCCCGAGGGCCTGCGCCATGGCCTGGAAGCCATAGCAGATGCCGAAGACCGGCACCCCCAGGTCGAACAGCGCGGGGTCGATCCGCGGAGCGCCATCGCTGTAGACGCTGGCCGGCCCGCCGGACAGCACCAGCGCCAGCGGGTGGCGCGCCCTGATCTCCTCGAGCGCGGCGGTGTGGGGGACGACCTCGGAAAAGACCCGCGCCTCGCGAACCCGGCGGGCGATCAACTGCGCGTACTGCGCACCGAAGTCGATCACCAGCACCGGCCGCGGCGCCCCATCACCAGGTTTCGTCACGCCGCAAAGTTTAGTGGGCGCCGGTCGGGCGACCGGTGCGCCACCGTGCCGCGCCACGCCGGGTCACCCGGTGGCGGCATGGGGTGAGGCATGGTGGAGTGGGTGGGGCCCAACCGGTCCCCGACACCAGGAGAGTGAGGTCCGCCGTGAGCCCAGGGCTCGGCCTGCCAGAGAAGGTCCATGCCTGCCTGTTCGACCTGGACGGTGTGCTCACCGATACCGCCAGCGTCCACACCAAGGCATGGACGACCATGTTCGACGCCTTCCTGTCGCAGCGGGCCGAGCGCACGGGCGAGGAGTTCGTCCCCTTCGACCCGGATGCCGACTATCTTCGCTACGTCGACGGCAAGCCGCGCGAGGACGGGGTCCGGTCGTTTTTGGCCAGCCGCAAGATCGAGCTGCCCGACGGCGGTCCCGACGATCCCTCCGACGCCGACACGGTGTACGGCCTGGGCAACCGCAAGAACGCGATGTTCCAGAAGGTCCTGCACGAGGATGGCGTCGCGGTCTTCGACGGGTCGCGGCGTTATCTGGAGGCGGTCTCGGCCGCGGGGCTGGGCATCGCCGTGGTGTCGGCCAGCGCCAACGCCCACGACGTCCTGCAGATCGCCGACCTGGACCGGTTCGTCCAGCAGCGGGTCGACGGTTGCACGCTGCGTGACGAGCACCTCGCCGGCAAGCCCGCCCCGGATTCGTTCCTGCGCGCGGCCCAGCTGCTCGGTGTGGAGCCCCAGGCGGCGGCGGTGTTCGAGGACGCGCTGTCGGGCGTGGCGGCCGGCCGGGCCGGTGATTTCGGCTACGTGGTGGGTGTCGACCGGGTGGGCCAGGCCGACGGCCTGCGCAGCAGCGGCGCCGACGTCGTCATCACCGATCTCGGCGATCTGCTGCGATCATGATCACCGACGAATCGTTCCCGGTCGAACCGTGGCAGGTCCGCGAGACCCGGCTCGACCTGGACCTGCTGGCCCAGTCCGAGTCGTTGTTCACCCTGTCCAACGGGCACGTCGGGTTGCGCGGCAACCTCGACGAGGGCGAGCCGTACGGCCTGCCGGGCACCTACCTGAACTCGTTCTACGAAGTGCGGCCGCTGCCCTACGCCGAGGCCGGGTACGGGTATCCGGAGGCCGGCCAGACGCTCGTCGACGTCACCAACGGCAAGATCTTCCGGCTCCTGGTCGAGGACGAGCCGTTCGACGTCCGCTACGGCGCCCTGCTCTCCCACGAGCGGACCCTCGACCTGCGCGCCGGGACGCTGTGCCGGACGGCGCACTGGCGCTCGCCGGCGGGCAAGCAGATCAAGCTGGTGTCCACCCGGCTGGTGTCGCTGACACAGCGCGGCGTGGCGGCCGTCGAGTACACCGTCGAGGCCGTCGAGGAGTTCGTGCGAGTGACGGTCCAGTCGGAGCTGGTGACCAACGAGGACCTACCGGAGACCTCGGGTGACCCGCGGGTGTCGGCGATCCTGGACCACCCGCTCGAGGCCGTCGAACACGAGAACACCGAGTGCGGGGCGCTGCTCATGCACCGGACCCGCTCGAGCGCCCTGATGATGGCCGCCGCGATGGATCACGAGGTCGAGGTTCCCGGGCGGGTCGAGATCAGCACCGACGCGCGTCCCGACCTGGCCCGGACCACCATCATCTGCGGGCTGCGCCCCGGGCAGAAGCTGCGGATCGTCAAATACCTGGCGTACGGCTGGTCGAGGTTGCGTTCCCGCCCGGCTCTGCGCGACCAGGTGGCCGCCGCGCTGCACAGCGCCCGCTACAGCGGGTGGCAGGGGCTGCTGGATTCGCAGCGGTCCTACCTCGACGAGTTCTGGGACAACGCCGACGTCGAGGTCGACGGCGACCCCGAGTCCCAACAGGCGGTCCGGTTCGGACTCTTCCACCTGCTGCAGGCCAGCGCCCGCGCCGAACGGCGGGCGATCCCGGCCAAGGGGCTCACCGGGACGGGTTATGACGGCCACGCCTTCTGGGACACCGAGAGCTACGTGCTGCCGGTGCTCACCTACACCGCCCCCCACGCGGTCGCCGACGCGCTGCGCTGGCGGGCGTCGACGCTGAGGTACGCCAAGGAGCGGGCCACCGAGCTGGGCCTGCGCGGGGCGAGCTTCCCGTGGCGGACCATCCGCGGGCAGGAATGCTCGGGGTACTGGCCGGCCGGCACGGCGGCCTTCCACATCAACGCCGACATCGCCATGGCCTTCGAGCGCTACCGCATCGTCACCGGGGACGAGTCGCTGGAAAAGGAGTGCGGCCTGACGGTGCTCGTCGAGACCGCGCGGCTCTGGCTCTCGCTCGGCCATCACGACCGGCACGGCGTCTGGCATCTCGACGGGGTGACCGGTCCCGACGAGTACACGGCGATCGTGCGCGACAACGTGTTCACGAACCTGATGGCGGCGCACAACCTGGTCACCGCGGCCGAGGCCTGCAACCGCCATCCCGAGGCCGCCGACGCGCTCGGCGTCACCACCGAGGAGACAGCCGCCTGGCGCGACGCCGCCGCCGCGATCAACATCCCCTACGACGACGAACTGGGCGTGCACCAGCAGTGCGAGGGTTTCACCACCTTCGCCGAGTGGGACTTCGAGGCCAACACGACCTACCCGCTCCTGCTGCACTACCCCTACGTACAGCTCTACCCCGCCCAGGTGATCAAGCAGGCCGACCTGGTGCTGGCCATGCAGTTGCGCAGCCACGCGTTCACCCCCGAACAGAAAGCCCGCAACGTCGACTACTACGAGCGGCGCACGGTGCGCGACTCGTCGTTGTCGGCGTGCACCCAGGCGGTACTGTGCGCCGAGGTCGGGCACCTGGACCTGGCTCACGACTACGCCTACGAGGCCGCGCTGATCGACCTGCGCGACCTGCATCACAACACCCGCGACGGGCTGCACATGGCCTCGCTGGCGGGTGCCTGGACGGCATTGGTCGTGGGATTCGGCGGCCTGCGCGACGACGAGGGCATCATGTCACTGGATCCGCAACTGCCCGACGGCATCACCCGGCTGCGGTTCCGGCTGCGCTGGCGGGATTTCCGCCTGACCGTCGACGTCAACCACTCCGATGTCACGTACACGGTGCACGACGGGCCCGGCGGCGAGCTGACCATCCGGCACGCCGGCCAGGAGATGACCCTGAGCACCGACGCGCCCACGACGATCGCGGTGCGTACCCGCAAGCCCCTGCTGGCACCGCCGTCGCAACCGGCTGGCCGCACGCCCATGCACCGGCGCGCGCTGGCTCGCAGCAAGTAGGAAGCGTCCCGGAGCCGACTGTTGCCCGTCCCACATTCGGTAGCTACACTAATCGTTATCGATGTAGTCATCTGACTACATCGGACTTCGGCCAAGGACGACAGCAATGACAGACCAGGTAAGCGTCACGAAACTGGGCAGCCGCATCGGTGCGCGGGTCGACGGGGTGCGCCTCGGCGGCGAGCTCGACCCCGGCGTGGTCGACGAGATCCACCGCGCCCTGCTGACCCACAAGGTGATCTTCTTCCGCGGCCAGCACCACCTCGACGACGCGCAGCAGCTCGCATTCGCCGGCCTGTTGGGCACGCCGATCGCCCACCCCGCCGCCTCGGTCCTGGCCGCCAAGGACGCACCGGTCATCACGCCGATCAACTCCGAGTACGGCAAGGCCAACCGCTGGCACACCGACATCACCTTCGCCGCCAACTACCCCGCGGCGTCGATCCTGCGGGCAGTCGCCCTGCCCACCTACGGCGGCTCGACCCTGTGGGCATCGACCGCGGCCGCCTACGAGCAGCTGCCCGAGCCGCTGCGATGCCTCGCCGAGAACCTGTGGGCGCTGCACACCAACCGCTATGACTACGTCACCGCCGAGGCCCACGCGGCCCAGAAGACAATGACCGACGCGCAGCGGGCGTTCCGGCAGGCCTTCGAGAAGCGCGACTTCCAGACCGAGCACCCCGTGGTGCGGGTGCACCCCGAGACCGGCGAGCGCACACTGCTGGCCGGGGACTTCGCCCGCGGCTTCGTCGGTTTGGACGGCTACGAGTCCAGCGCGCTACTGGAACTACTACAGCGACGGATCACGCTGCCCGAGAACACGATTCGCTGGAACTGGGAGGCGGGCGACGTCGCCATCTGGGACAACCGCGCCACCCAGCACCGGGCGATCGACGACTACGACGACCAGCCCCGACTGATGCACCGGGTCACCCTGATGGGCGATGTCCCGGTCAACGTGCACGGGGAACGCAGCCGGGTACTCAGCGGCGCACCGCTCGAGGCGATCGGCTCCGGGGCAATCGCAAGCTGACCCGCCTCAGCCCGCGGAACCGACCTGCTCGACCGGCCCCCAGCGCAGCGCGCCCGGCGCATCGGCCGGCACCACAGGGTGTCTCGGCACGATCGGTGCCAACCGCCGGTAGGTGTCGCCCTGCAGCGGTCGCTGATCGCTCTCCCCCTTGTTCGGCCACAGCGAGGCGGCCCGCTCGGCCTGCGCGGTGATGGACAGCGAGGGGTTGACGCCCAGGTTCGCCGAGATGGCGGCGCCGTCCACCACATACAGCGTCGGGTAGCCGTGAACTCGGTGGTAAGGGTCGATGACGCCGTGCGCGGGATCCTCGCTGATCGCCGCGCCGCCCAGGAAGTGCGCGGTCAGCGGGATGTTGAACAGTTCGCCCCAGGTGCCGCCGGCGACGCCGTCGACCTTGGCGGCAATGCGGCGCGTCACCTCGTTGCCAACCGGGATCCAGGTCGGGTTCGGCTCGCCGTGCCCCTGCTTGCTGGAGTACCGGCGCCAATGAAACGGGCCCAGCTTGCCGCCCTTGGTGTACGTGGTGATCGAGTTGTCCAGGTGCTGCATCACCAGGGCGATCAGGCTGCGCTCGCTCCAGTGACTGACGTTGAGCATGCGCAGCATGCGACGCGGGTCCTCGGAGGCCTGCTGCAGCAACTGTTTCCAGCGTGGCACGTCGGTGCCGCCGGGGCCCGTGCCGTCGGTCATCAGGGTTTGCAGCAGGCCCATCGCGTTGGAGCCCTTGCCGTAGCGACAGGGTTCGACATGGGTGTCGGCGGTTGGATGGATCGACGACGTGATCGCCACCCCGTGGGTCAGGTCGAGGTCCGGCGAGACCTGCAGGCGGGCCGCACCGACGATCGATTCGGAGTTGGTGCGGGTCAGCATGCCCAGCCGGCCCGACAGACGCGGCAGCTTGCCCCGGTCGCGCATCGTGAACAGCAGGTGCTGGGTACCCCACGTGCCCGCGGCCAGGATCAGGTACGAGGCGGTGAACGTGCGTCGGTCGCGTCGCACCCAGCTTCCGGTGCGCACGGTGCGTACCTCCCATAGTCCGTCGGAGCGCTGCTCGAAACCCTTCACCGTCGTCATCGGAAGCACCTGCGCCCCGGCGGATTCGGCGAGGCCCAGATAGTTCTTCACCAACGTGTTCTTGGCGCCGACGCGGCAGCCAGTCATGCACGAGCCGCACTCCAGGCAGCCGGTGCGTGCCGGGCCGGCACCACCGAAATACGGATCCGGGACGGTCTGTCCCGGCGCCTTGGTGCCGTCGGGACCGAAGAACACCCCGACCGGGGTCGGCACGAACGTGTCGCCGCAGCCCATGTCGTCGGCCACCTCTTTGAGCACCCGGTCGGCGTCGGTGAAGGTCGGGTTCTTCACCACGCCCAGCATTCGCTGCGCCTGGTCGTAGTGCGGCATCAGCTCGCCGCGCCAGTCGGTGATGTGCGACCATTGCCGGTCGGCGAAGAACGGCTCCGGCGGCACGTAGAGGGTGTTCGCGTAGTTCAGCGAGCCGCCGCCCACCCCGGCACCGGCCAGGATCATCACGTTGCGCAGCGGATGGATGCGCTGGACGCCGTAACAGCCCAGCTTCGGCGCCCACAGGAACTTGCGCAGGTCCCAGGACGTCTGGGCGAACTCCTCGTCGGCGAAGCGGCGGCCGGCCTCCAATACCCCTACCCGGTAGCCCTTTTCGGTCAGCCGCAGCGCGCTGACACTGCCGCCGAAACCCGAGCCGATGATCAAGACGTCGTAATCCGGATTCACCGGTGCAGTATGAACCGCTTTACATCCGCCTGGTAACCGGGTCACCCATCGCCGCGTTGTCCACGAAACGTTGACGCTGCGTTCACCATCCCCGCTACCCGAAGCCCGCCACCCGAAGCCCGCTACCCGAATCTCTGTGTGGTGGTCGCGGGACCGACGAGTCCAGCCCGGGGCTGTCACCTTGAATACACAAAACCATGCATGTATACATGCAGAGTGGCCACTAAGACAATATCGATCGACCTCGATGCCTATGAGCGCCTTCGGGCCGCTCGGCGCACACCGAACGAATCATTTTCCCGCGTCATCAAGCGTGCGCACTGGCGCAACGAAGTTCCCACGGCGGCAGCGCTTCTCGACGCACTCGACGCCCTACCGGCGGTGGGCGACCACGTTCTCAGGCGCCTCGACGAAGCGCAACACGCCGACACACCGCCGCCGGACCAATGGCGCTCAAACTAAGCGTCGACACGACATTTCTCATCGATCTGCAACGGGAGAGATCTGCCGGTGACGACGACGGTGCCGCGCACCAGGTGCTCAAACGCTCGCCGGATGCCGAGTTGTTCCTTTCAACGATCGCGTTAGGCGAGTTCGCCGAAGGATTCGACCAAGCCGACGACCCGATCATCACCGCCATGCGCACGGGACACGCGGTCGTTCCGGTAGATGACCGGATAGCGTTGGTCTACGCAAGAGTGGCAAGGGCGCTGCGGCACCGTGGCGAACTGATCGGTGCCAATGATCTCTGGGTCGGTTGCACGAGCCTGCAATTGGGCATCCCGATCGTCACCGCGAACGTCGCGGATTTCCGGCGAATCGACGGGCTCGGCATCGTCCAATACCGTTGACGTTCAAGGCGTAAAGCGCGGCCACCGCGCACTGAGGCTGCCCCGCGATGAGTTGAGCACCTCAGCACCCGACGGTCAGGCCGACCTTCTGGAATTCCTTGAGGTCGCAGTATCCCGCCTTCGCCATCGACCGGCGCAGGCCACCGACCAGGCTGAGGCTGCCGAACGGGTCGTCGGAGGGCCCGTTCAGGACGCGTTCCATCGGCGGGCGCTCGCCGGCCGCGATCTGCAGCAGCGCCCCGCGTGGCAACGACGGGTGCGCCGCCGCCGCCGGCCAGAACCATCCGCCGCCCAGCGCCTCCGCGCACTCGGCCAGCGGCGTGCCCAACACGACCGCGTCGGCACCGCAGGCGATCGCCTTGGCCAGCTCACCGGAGGTGTGGATGTCGCCGTCGGCCAGCACGTGCACGTACCGGCCGCCGGTCTCGTCGAGGTATTCACGCCGCGCGGCGGCGGCGTCGGCGATCGCGGTGGCCATCGGGACGCTGATGCCCAGCACCTCGTCGGTGGTGGTCACGCCCCGGGTGGAGCCGTAGCCGACGATGACGCCGGCGGCCCCGGTGCGCATCAGGTGCAGCGCGGTGCGGTGGTCCTGCACGCCGCCGGCGACCACGGGCACGTCGAGCTCGGAGATGAAGGTCTTCAGATTCAGCGGCTCGCCATCGCTGGCCACCCGCTCGGCGGACACGATCGTGCCCTGGATGACCAGCAGGTCGATGCCGGCCGCGACGAGCACCGGCGTCAGCCATTGCGCGTTCTGGGGGCTCACCCGCACCGCCGTGGTGACGCCGGCCTCGCGGATGCTGACCACCGCGGCAGCCAGCAGTTCCGGGTCCAGCGGTGCCGCGTGCAGTTCCTGCAGCAGCCGTACCGCGGCCGAGGGTTCGGGCTCCTTCTCTGCGGCCTCGACGAGCTGAGCGATCTTGGCCTCGACGTCGGCGTGCCGCCCGATCAGGCCTTCGCCGTTGAGGATTCCCAACCCGCCGAGCCGACCGAGTTCGATGGCGAACTCCGGCGACACCAACGCGTCGGTCGGATGGGCCAGCACCGGGATCTCGAACCGGTAGGCGTCGAGCTGCCAGGTCGTCGACACGTCCTTCGACGAGCGGGTGCGGCGCGACGGCACGATGCTGACTTCGCTGAGTTCATAGGCGCGGCGCGCGATGCGGCCCATCCCGATCTCGACCATGTGGATATCCAGCGAGCTTTCTAACGGGCGTAGTAGTTGGGTGCTTCGACGGTCATGGCGACGTCGTGCGGGTGGCTTTCGCGGAGTCCGGCGGCGGTGATCCGGACGAACTGCGCCTGCTGCAGGGCCTCGATGGTGGACGAGCCCGTGTAGCCCATGGCGGCCCGCAGCCCACCGGTCAGCTGGTGGATCACCGACGACAGGGGGCCGCGGAACGGCACGCGGCCCTCGATGCCCTCGGGGACCAACTTGTCCTCCGAGAGCGCGTCGTCGGCGAAGTAGCGGTCCTTGGAGTAGGACCTGCCTGGAGCTCCGGCCCCACCCCTGCCCTGCATGGCGCCCAGCGATCCCATCCCGCGGTAGCTCTTGAACTGCTTGCCGTTGACGAAGATCAGTTCGCCGGGCGCTTCGGCGGTGCCGGCCAGCAGCGATCCCAGCATTGCCGTCGACGCACCGGCGGCCAGTGCCTTGGCGATGTCGCCGGAGTACTGCAGCCCTCCGTCGGCGATGACGGGCACGCCCGCCGGCCCGCACGCGGCGACCGCCTCGAGGATCGCCGTGATCTGCGGTGCGCCCACACCGGCCACGACGCGCGTCGTGCAGATCGACCCAGGCCCGACACCGACCTTCACCGCGTCGGCACCGGCCTCGACCAGTGCGGCGGCGGCGGCCCTGGTGGCCACGTTGCCGCCGATCACCTCGACTCGGTCGCCCACCTCGATTTTGAGCTTGCCGACCATGTCGAGCACCAGCCGATTGTGGGCGTGCGCGGTGTCGACGACCAGTACGTCGGCGCCCGCGTCGACCAGCATCATGGCCCGCACCCAGGCATCGCCACCGACGCCGACCGCGGCCCCCACCAGTAGCCGGCCGTCCTTGTCCTTGGTCGCCAGGGGGTGCTGCTCGGTCTTGACGAAGTCCTTCACGGTGATCAGGCCGGTGAGCCGACCATGACCGTCGACCACGGGCAACTTCTCGATCTTGTGGCGGCGCAGCAGGCCCAGCGCAGCGTCGGCGCTGACCCCTTCCTGGGCGGTGATCAGCGGGGCCTTGGTCATCACCTCGGCGACCGTCTTGGTCTGGTCGACCTCGAACCGCATGTCGCGGTTGGTGATGATGCCGAGCAGCGCGCCGGAGTCGTCGACCACCGGCAGGCCGGAGATCCGGAACCGTGCGCACATCGCGTCGACCTGCGCCAGGGTGTTGTCCGGCCGGCAGGTGACCGGATCGGTGACCATGCCCGCCTCGGATCGTTTGACCGTCTCGACCTGGCCGGCCTGTTCGGCAACAGGCAGGTTGCGGTGCAGCACACCCATTCCGCCGGCTCGCGCCATCGCGATGGCCATCCGCGACTCGGTCACCGTGTCCATCGCTGAACTGACCAGCGGCACTTTCAGTCTGATCTTCCTGGTGAGGTGGCTGGTGGTGTCCGCCGCGGCGGGCACCACGTCGGACGCCGCCGGCAGCAGCAGGACGTCGTCGAACGTCAGCCCCAACATGGCTACCTTGTTGGGATTGTCGCCCCCGGTCGGCACCGAGTTCTCCGTCAGGCCGCCGCGAAAATACGGACTCGCGACCAGGTCGGAACTGTCTTCCAGGTGGGACATGCCACGGGACATCGGTGAGGCCTCCATACGCATGCGAAGTAAGACACCCATCCTATCGGCTCGCTCCCGGCTGGTGACGATGCGCGCCGTGAAGCGGCGCGAGGAGGAACCGGCCAATCCAACCCGGCCGGTGACGATGCGCGCCGTGAAGCGGCTGCTGGCGTTCCCATTGTGGGCGTGCGTACCCTAGAGGGGTGCGCGACCACCTCCCCCCGGGTTTGCCGCCTGACCCGTTTGCCGATGATCCCTGTGACCCGTCGGCGGTTCTGGATGACGTAGAGCCCGGTCAGCCACTGGACCAGCAGGAGCGGGTGGCTGTCGAGGCAGACCTGGCGGACCTGGCCGTGTACGAGGCACTGTTGGCGCACAAGGGTATTCGCGGACTCATGGTCTGCTGTGACGAGTGCCAGCAAGACCATTACCACGACTGGGACATGTTGCGGGCCAACCTGCTGCAGCTCTTGATCGACGGCACCGTCCGGCCGCACGAGCCCGCGTACGACCCCGAGCCCGATTCCTACGTGACGTGGGATTACTGCCGGGGATACGCCGACGCATCCCTCAACGAAGCGACGTCGGACGCCGACGGGTACCCCCGGCTGCACTGATCCGCACCCCGGTCAGGGAGTGCCGTGCGGCTCCCCCGTTCCGGGCGCGATGATCTGCACGTGGTGCCGGTGAGAGCCGGAGAACGGCGCAGGCAACAGGCTCGATCCCGATTCGGGCGGCGGAACCACCGAGGCCTCCGGAGTCTTGGACACCGGAGGCGAGACGCCCGGCCCCCCGGACCGGGGCGGCAGCGTCGCTTTCGGGTCGCGCGACCGGACCCTGGTGTTGAGCAGGTCGACCTGGTCCATCAGATCCTGGCGGCTGGCGTCGTCGTTCATCGACTGCACGGCAGTGCTGACCTCGGCCAGCTGTTCGTGCGCCTGGTCCCACTGTCCCTGGTCGATCATCTCCTGGACCTTGGCCAGCTCGGCCTTGGCGGACAACGTGATCTGGCCGTCGTTCACGCGTGGCTGGTCGAAGACCATCTGATGTAAACCATAGAGCGCGTCCCCCGGACGGGCTTCGGCCACCAGTGCGCCGAATCCGCTGAGAACCAGCAGTGCCGCGGCCACCGACCCGATCGTCGCCAGGCCGCGCCGACTGCGGCGGCGTTCCGCTATCCCGGTGCGCAGCGCCTCGACGGCTTCTTCCGGAGACACCAGCGCGCTGGCCGGCGGCCACCGCAAGTTGTCGCGCCAGTCCTCCAGCAGCAGGGCCAGCGCCGCGTCGTCGGGATCGTCGCGATCGGGCAGATCGACCGGCAGACGTTCGGCGAGCGCGTCGAGCAGCACGTCGGTGCGGGCGAACTCGTCCAGACCCGGTTGGTCGCCGAGTCCACGTCCAAACTCACGCATAGTCACCTGCCGCAACGATTTCGGATTTGAGTCGCGTCAGCGCGCGGTGCTGGGCCACCCGCACCGCGCCTGTCGTGCTACCGACGGCCGCAGCGGTCTCCTCGGCGGACAAGCCCACTACGACGCGCAGAATCAGGACTTCGCGCTGTTTGGCGGGCAGGATTTCCAGCAACTCGCCCATCCGGCTGACCGAGTCGGCCTCGATGGCCCGCTGCTCCGGGCCCGCCTCGGCCGACCAGCGCTCGGGCACCGTCTCCGACGGATAGGTGAGATCGCGGCCCGCCGCCCGATGGGCGTCGGCGACCTTGTGAGCGGCGATCCCATAGAGAAAGGCCAGAAAGGGCCGCCCTCGTTCGCGGTAGCGGGGCAGCGCCGTAATGGTGGCCAAGCACACCTCCTGAGCCACGTCATCGGCCGACAGACCACCTCGCTCGACCGTGCCGACTCGCGCGCGGCAATATCGCAACACTATCGGGCGGATGGTCTCCAGCACCTCCCGTAGAGCCTTCCGGTCCCCCGCGACGGCCTCGGCCACCGCAGCGTCGAGACGATCCCCTTGATTTGTCATCGACGGCGGTATCTCCAACGTTACGAACCGGACACATCCCCGGGGCTTACCAACGCCATGACAATAGCGGGCGAACGCCCATTCAATCGGAATGCCACGTTCCACCGGCGCGTCGCACCTGAGCTGCGCAGATATCGCGGATTTCGTACAATTCCCGTGCCCCAAACGTGATGCTGCCGATATCGATGAGCAAGCATGCCAGCGCCCATCGCAGGGGCGTCAACCCCAGCCGCGCCGCCTCGTCGAGCGCGGCCTCCGCCACGGGCCGGGCATCCTCGGTGGCACCGGCGCTGCACCTGGCGGCGGCCAGCACGACATCGCTTTTGACCCGGTGCCGCGCTGATGCGACGGCCATCGCCCGGGACAGCTCGACCGCCTCGCCGGCGTGGCGGACGGCGACATCGCCGTGGCCGGAGGCCATCGCCAGCTCGGCGGCAACCCACCGCCTGCGTACGGCGAGCCGGTCGGGCACCACCGCCACCGGCTCCAGCACCGCGTCCATGCGGGCCAGCAACGCCGCCGCGGCCGCCAGGCGGCCGACGCCCAGGGCGTCGGCCGCGAGCCCGGTCAGCGCGTCGGCGCAGGCCTCGGGGTCCGTTGCCGCCAACGCCAGGGCCCGCCCGTCCCACCTCCGTGCCAGGGTGTGCCATCCGAGCTGGCGCAGAAACGACCCCTGCGCGCTGTGGGCCAGCGAGATCAGGCGCCCCGCCGCGCCGCTGCGCCGCAACTGGGCGAGATCACGGTAGGCACTGCCGTAGCGACCCTGCCCGCCGGCCGCGACCGCGCGCAGCCACAATTGCTCCGGAGTGGTCGCCGTGGGCAACGGCCACCGGCCTGGATCATCGCCAAAGGCGGCATCGGCCAACGTTCGGTCGATCACGGAAGTGTGATAAGTCTCAATCACGGCCATAGTAGTAAACAGTTCGTGGGCGTTGTGTTACCGAAATGTTAATCGCTATCGCGGCATCACTAATTGCCTGGTGCCATTCCCCCAGCGCTGACCTGGGAAGATCTCGATTCGGCCAAGTGCCTGGTAGCACCCGGCCCGTTCGTGAAATACGATACAGATGAACACGAAGTAAAATCCGTCCGAACGCTTCCTTATTTTGCCGGCCTCAGTGGCTATTGACGGAAATTCACCGCCACCCTTACGTTTAGCGGTGACGGGTTGTCATCGGTGACGCCGCCTCATTTCGTTTGCGCAAACGCTTTTCGGACGCTTCTCGAACTCGACCTCAACTGGGCGTGCCGTGCGGAGAGGGAACAAGCCAATGCCACAGCCTGAGCAGCTACCCGGGCCCAACGCCGACATCTGGAACTGGCAACTCCAGGGCCTGTGCCGCGGGGTTGACTCATCGATGTTCTTTCATCCCGACGGGGAGCGAGGCCGCGCGCGCATGCAGCGCGAGCAGCGCGCCAAGGAGATGTGCCGGCAGTGCCCGGTCATTCAGCAGTGCCGTTCCCACGCCCTCGACGTCGGTGAGCCCTACGGCGTGTGGGGCGGCCTGTCCGAA
>NZ_JBYCLC010000032.1:0-17403 GCF_057473685.1 Mycobacterium sp. TH-M116
GGCCCGTTATCGGGCGGCGGAGATCAGCTGTTGTGCGCGTTGGAACGACATGCCGAGCACCTCGCCGACATCGCGGACAGCGACACCATGCGAGGCCAGATCGCGGGCGAGCGCTTTGGCTTCGGCTTGTGCGATTTCTGTGTAGCGATCGGCCAGTTCTCGATCGTGGCGCAGTTTGTTGGCGCGTGCGGTGATGTCGATTCCGTCAACTTCGATGGTGATGTCCAGGCCGACTTCGGAGGGTGCTTTGTCGATGACTGTGCAGATGAAGTCGCGGGCCTGGTTGGGTACTTCAGAGAGCCGGCGGGCTTGGGTGGTGTCGCTGAGGTTGATCGCACCGTCAGAAGTGACGTATCGACGGAGTTCAGGAACGGTGATCATCCACCACTTGCCGTCACGGGTGGCATTCACCCGGTAGGTGTGCATCACTCCTCCTCGCAGTCGGTCTCGCATTGGTTGATCGCGGCGTCGATTTGGCGGCGCACGCCGGGGCTGATGATTCGGTGACCGGTGTCCACCGAGACGCTGTAGCTGCCGTGTTTGCAGGTCCAGACGGTGTGGCTGCCTTTGCCGTCGCGTTTGGTGAAGCCTGCTCTTGTGAGCTGCTTGATGATTTCTCGGGTGGGCGCAGGTGCGATAACGCACTTTAGTCTAGTGCGATTGACATTTTCTAGTCTACTGTGATAGACGGCTATATCGGCAGTTCAGAGAGGGATTCGCTGAGGGTGGCAAACCTTCCCGTGATTGTCAGGCCCCTGAGGTGTTCACCGGGATGCCACCGCGCGGGCATCGACCCGTCAGCGCCGCAGCCGTGACCACAATGCCGACCACCATCGTCCGCTGGACCTCAGCTGGTCGAGCAGTTCGGGAGCCTGGGCGCGGACAGCCTCGAGCACCTGGCCCGGCGACGGGTTGACCATCGCGATGTCGCCGACGACCACCGTCGGAACGGTCTCGTTGCCGTCGGCGATGGAGCGGACCACCGCGGCGGCGTCCGGGTCGGCCCAGATGTCCACCTCCCGGGTCGGCAGGCCCAGCCGGCGCAGCGCGCCGCGCAGGCGCCAGCAGAACGGACAACCCGGCCGCCAGTAGACGACCACCTCCGGTGCGCTCATGGCCGGCCCACCGAGCGCTGGATGTCCAGCAACTCGTCGACCGACCACTGGTCGTCGGCGTGCCGGCCGTAACGCAATGCGAGAACCGTTCCGTCGGCATCGATGAGGAAGTCGGCGGGCAGCCCCAAATGCGTTGTGCCGTCGTTCGATCCGACGCCGGCATAGTCGGGGTCCCCGCGGTGGCCGAGCATGGCCCGATACCCGCGCTACGCCGAGGACCACGAACGCGGGTCGGCGACGGCGCGCAGGCTGGTTTCGACCCCGAATTCGCGGTAGATCGCCGTGTCCGGGTCGGCGACCACCGCGAACGGCAACAGCGCCTGGTAGCCGCGCAGCGCATCGGCCGGCGAATGGAAGAACACCACCTCGGTGATCCCGGCGCCGGCGAGCTCGGCGTGCCGGTCGGCGAATCCGCGCAGGTGCAGGCTGCAGATGGGGCACCCGGCGAATCGGCGAAACTGCAGGTGCGTGGTGCCGCTCGCCGCCGGTATCGACAATGACTCGCCGGTGATCGTTTCCCACCGGCGCACCGGGACGGTCGCGCCGGTCGACAGCCGGTCGCTCGTCGGGCGCTTCATGGCCGGCGCAACAGGAACAGGCTGTAGGCGGCCAGCGACTGCGCGTCGGCGATCACCCCCGAGCGGATCATCTGCTCGACGTCGTCGCGGGAGAACCAGGCATCGCGCATGTCCTGCTCCTCGGGCTCGCGATCGTGCTCGCCTTCGACGATCCCGGTGGCCAGGAACACCCAGCCGCGCTGACTGGTCATCCCGGGCACCGTGTCGATGCGGCCCAGCGCCTCGAACGACGCCGCGCGCAGGCCGGTCTCCTCGCGCAGCTCCCGCTCGGCCAGCTCGGCCGGCTCGAGATCCTCGGCCGCGGTGCCCTGGGGGAACTCCCAGCACCGCACACCGAGCGGATACCGGAACTGTTCGACGAGCCGGAAGCGGCCCCCGTCGTAGGGCATCACCAGCGCGTAGTCCGGCTTGTCCACCACGCTGTAGATGCCCGGGGTTCCGTCCGGGAACCGGATGTCGTCCTCGCGGATCGACACCCACGAGTTCCGGTAGATCTCGCGCGACGCGAGGCGTTCGATGATGGGCACCAGACCAGTATCGCGTCCGGGCGCTTCAGTGGCACAAATCGGCGTGGTGTCCGATAGTCATAGCAACCAGCGAACACCGATACCGCCAGAGGTGGGGTTTCATGCCGGACGAGCCGACCTCGAAACGCGCCTGACCATGCGCCGTCACATCATCGTCAGCGGCGAGGACTCACTGGCCACAACGATCGTCGAGGAGCTCAACAACGCCGGCGTGAGCATCGTCCAGCTCGCCAGCCCGGCCGACCTGCACGCCGCCGGCATATCCGCGGCCGCCGCGGTCGTCTGCGCCGGCGACGACGACGCGACCAACCTCGAGATCGCGCTGCTGGCGCGCAAAGCCAACCCGGGCGTGCGCGTGGTGGCGCGGCTGGCCAATGGCGTGCTGCGCGAGGCGGTGGCCGACGACAACGGCCCCGGCGCGATCCTCGACGTCGCCGACCTCGCGGCACCGTCGGTCGTGGAGGCCTGCCTGTCCCGCAAGGCGCACCCGATCCACGCGGCTGGCATCGAGTTCGTCGTCTCCGACGCCGAGGCGCCGCGTGACGGCCGACTCCGCGACCTCTACGGCGATCTGGCGCCGGTGGCGGTCATCCACGGCAAGAACTCCGAGATGCCCGGCACGGTCGTGGCATGCCCGGGTCGGGATCTGCGGGTACTGGCCGGCGACCTGACCGTGATGATCGGTACCCCCGAGGAACTGGCCTGCTGCGGGATCAGGACACCCCGGACCAACCGCACACGCACCCACCGGCCGCGATTTCGGCGCGCGTTCGACGCCGTACGCACCCTGCGCAACGACGTCAACCCGATGTTCTATCGCGCGCTGGCTGCCGCGCTGACGTTGTGGATCGGCTCGACCGCGGTGTTGCGCTTCACCTACCAGACCCCGCCGGGCATGACGTGGATCGACGCGCTGTACTTCAGCACCGAGACGATAGCCACCGTGGGATACGGCGACTTCAGCTTCCTGCACCAGCCGATGTGGCTGCGACTGTTCAGCATCATGTTGATGTTCGCCGGTGTGACCACGACCGCGCTGCTGGTCGCGTTCATCGCCGACCTGCTGCTGTCGCGCCGCTTCGCCCACTCGGCCGGGCGTCGGCAGGCCCGCCATCTGCGCAACCACATCGTCGTGGTGGGCCTGGGTTCGTTCGGCATCCGCGTCGTGAGCGATCTGACCACCGCCGGCTACGACGTGGCGGTGATCGAGCGCGACGAGAACAGCCGGTTCCTGTCGTCGGCGGCCCAACTCGACGTGCCGGTGATCTTCGGGGACGCGACGCTGCGCCAGACTCTGGAGTCGGCCCGCGTCGAACACGCCCGCGCGGTCGCGGTGCTCACCCAGGACGACATGGTCAACATCGAGACCGGAATCGTGCTGCGCGAGATGTTGGGACCGCGGACGATGCCGCACGTGCACCGGCCCGACGTTCCGACCGTGCTGCGCATCTACGACCGGGCGCTGGGCAGCGCGGTCGCGCAGCGGTTCGGATTCGAACATGTTCGCTCGACCGTCGACCTGGCCGTGCCGTGGTTCATCGGCGCCGCGATGGGCCTGCAGGTGCTCGGCACCTTCTCGGTCGGGCAGCGGTCCTTCATGGTCGGCGCCATGCACGTGGCGGCCGGCAGCGAACTCGACGGGCTGCGGATGTTCGAACTGTCCACCCGCACCCGCGTCATCGCGATCACCCGACACGACACGCCCGTCAACCTGCATCCGCGGCGCGACGCCTGGCTGCGCGCCGGGGACACCGTCTACCTCGTCGGGCCGTACCGGGAACTGCTTGCCACGCTGCGCAAGGGCCAGCCGCCGGCCCCCACCAGCGTCAACGAGCGCGCCAGCTAGAGCCTTGCGGCCACATCGGCGGCGCGCCGGAGCTGGTCGAGGTCCGAACTGGTCGGAATGAGCTGGACCTCGTCGGTGCCGATGTCGGAGAACCTGCGCAGCACGTCCAGGAGCTGTTCCTCGGTGCCGGCCCAGCCGGTCGTCGGCGCCATCGCGTCGACGTACTCTGCCGGTATCCAGTTCATGTAGCGCCGTAGATGACGGTGCACCTGTGCGCGGGCCTGCTCGGGCGAGCCGAACGCGAACCAGAACGACGTCATCAGGTGGGGTTTGGGCTTGCCGGCCTGCGCCCAGGCCTGCCGCGCCACATCGAACAGCTCGTTCTGCTTGGCGGCATCGAGATCCAAGGTGGTGCCGGCCAGCCCGTCGGCCCAGGCCGCGGCGCTACGGATGGTCTTGGGTCCGATGCTGCCCACGAGCAGCGGCGGGCCACCCGGCTGCACCGGCGCCGGCCCGACGGGCAGCACCGAATCGGTGACCTTCTCCCCCGCCCACACCCGCTTCATCACCGCCACGCGCTCGGCCATGTCGCGCATCGTCTGCGTCGCCGGGTCGGCGCCCACGGCCTGGTAGTCCTCGTGCCTGCCGCCGACGCCGATGCCCGCGCTCAGCCGCCCGCCGCTGAGCATGTCGCCGGTGGCCAGGCCCTTGGCCAGCATGACCGGGTCGTGCAGTTGGGGCACGATGACGGTCGTCAGCAGCCGCACCCGATTCGTCCAGGCCGCCAGCGCGCCCAGCAGCGTCAGGTTGTCCGGGTTGTCGAACGCGATCCGCTCGCCCCAGCACAGCGATGAGAACGGGCCCTCGTCGACGGTGCGCGCCCAGCCCCGCAAGAGCGTCGCATCCAAGTCGGGCTCCATCACCGGCATCGTCATCGCTATCCGCACGGGTCCGATTCTGACAGAGCGTTCTGACAGAACGTTCTGACAAGGCGCCGATTCTGGCAGCATGACCCGGGTGGACTCGAGCAGCACCTCCATCGCGCACGTGCGCCTGACCGTCACCGACATCGAGCGGTCGCGACGGTTCTACGAGACCGTGTTCGGATGGCCGGTCCTGCTGGAGGTTCCCGACAATGCCGACGAAGCGACCCGCAACCGCCTGGGTTTTCTGTTCGGGGGTGTCATCTACGACCTCGGCGGCACATTGCTCGGGCTGCGCCCCGTCGGCGCCGACCGCTTCGACGAGGACCGCACCGGGCTGGACCACATCGCGTTCCGGCTCGCCAGCAGGTACGAAATCGACTCTGCGGCAGCACATCTCGATGATCTCGGCGTGCCCCATGAGCCGGTCAAGGACATCGGGCCGTCATACATCCTGCAGTTCCGCGATCCCGACAACATCGCCCTGGAACTCACCGCGCCAAAGTAGTCGAATGAGTTGTCGCCGCGAGGATGCCCACAGTGACAGCCGCGGCCGCGTGTCTGTGCACCGGCACGCACGATCGCGGGACGAAGTTCGGAGGTAACCACCATGACCATCAGCTTCAACCACACCATTGTCGCGGCCCGCGACAAGCACAAGTCCGCGGAATTCCTCACCGAACTGTTCGGACTGCCCAGCCCACAACCGTTCGGCCACTTCATGGTTGTTGCCCTCGAGCACGGCGTCAGTCTCGACTACACCGACGTCGCCCCCGGCGAGGACATCACGCGCCAGCACTACGCGTTTTTGGTCGCCGAGCAGGATTTCGACGCGATCTACGGCAAGATCCGCTCACGCGGCCTACAGCACTGGGCCGACCCGCGGCAGAGCCGGCCCGGCGAGATCAACCACAACGACGGCGGACGCGGTGTCTATTTCCTGGATCCCGCCGGACACGCCATGGAGATCCTGACCCGTCCCTACGGCTCGGGCAGCTGAACGCTGACACCCTTTAGTTACCGCGTGACCTCATCGAGCTTCCCGGTGGCGACGTCGAAGACGAACCCACGCAGGGACACCTGCTTGGTGACGAACGGGCTGATCTCGATGCGGCGCAACGACTGCCGCACGTCCTCGGCGACATCGGCAAAGGCCTCGGGCGCCCACGGTGGTTTGACGCCCGTCTCTGCGGCGATGGCGCGCCGGAAGTCGTCGTCGACGAACGTCAGCATGCCGCAGTCGGTGTGATGGATCAGGATGACCTCGCGGGTGCCCAGCAACCGCTGGCTGATGGCCAGCGAGCGGATCGTGTCGTCGGTGACCACGCCCCCGGCGTTGCGGATGACGTGGGCCTCGCCCTCGCCGATGCCCAGCATGCGGTATATGTCGAGCCGGGCGTCCATGCACGCCACGATCGCGACGTGTTTGCTCGGCGGCATGGGAAGCGGGCCTGTGAACGAGCTCGCGTAGCCGGCATTGTGGGCCAGATAGTCGTCGGTGACCGTCACGTCAGCCTCCCTCACAGTGACGCCTGAAGTCGTGTGATGCATGCTACATCCACGTGGCAGAGGCCGGGTCCGGCGTTGCCGCCGCGCTGCCGTGCCCCGGCTCGATAGCCTGTCACCATGCGACCAGGACGGGCCGGCCGGGCATGATCCGCTTCCTGGCGCGCCGGTTGCTCAACTATGTCGTGCTGCTGGCGCTGGCGTCCTTCCTCACCTATTGCCTGACCTCCTTCGCCTTCCGGCCGCTGGACAGCCTGCTGCAGCGCAACCCCCGGCCGCCGCAGGCCGTCATCGACGCCAAGGCCCACGCCCTCGGCCTGGACAAGCCGGTCCCGATCCGCTACGCCGACTGGGCCGCGCACGCCGTGCGGGGTGACTTCGGGACCACCGTCACCGGCCAGCCCGTCGGCTCCACGCTGTGGCGCCGCGTCGGCGTCACCCTGCGCCTGCTGGTCATCGGCTCCGTCGTGGGCACCGCGCTCGGTGTGGTGGCCGGCGCGTGGGGCGCCATCCGCCAGTACCGGCTCAGCGACCGGCTCGTCACCACCGTGGCATTGCTGATACTGAGCACCCCGACCTTCGTCATCGCCAACCTGCTGATCCTCGGGGCGCTGCGGGTGAACTGGGCGCTGGACATGCACCTGTTCGACTACACCGGGGAGACGTCGCCGGGGATACGGGGTGGCACCTGGGCGCACCTGCTCGACCGGCTGCGGCACCTGGTCCTGCCGTCGATGACGCTGGCGCTGGGCGCCGCCGCCGGCTACAGCCGGTATCAGCGCAACGCCATGCTCGACGTGCTGGGCCAGGATTTCATCCGCACCGCCCGCGCCAAGGGGCTCACCCGACGGCGCGCGCTGGTCAAACACGGTCTGCGCACCGCGCTGATCCCCCTGGCCACCCTGTTCGCCTACGGGGTCGCCGGGCTGGTCACCGGCGCGGTGTTCGTCGAGAAGATCTTCGGCTGGCACGGGATGGGCGAGTGGCTGGTGCAGGGCATCGCGACCCAGGACACCAACATCATCGCGGCCATCACCTTGTTCTCCGGCACCGTGGTGCTGCTGGCCGGGCTGCTCTCCGACGTCTTCTACGCCGCGCTGGACCCGAGAGTGCGGGTGTCGTGAGCGCCGCCGCACCGGAGTTCACCTCGCACCGCACCCTGGTGCTGCGACGGTTCGCCCGCAACCGGGGCGCGATGGTCTCGCTGACGCTGCTGGCACTGCTGTTCGTGGGCTGCTACACGCTGCCCCCGCTGCTGCCGTATTCGTATCAGGATCTCGATTTCAACGCCCTGCTGCAGCCGCCCGACACCCGGCACTGGCTGGGCACCAACGCGATGGGTCAGGACCTGCTGGCCCAGATCGTGCGCGGCATGCAGAAGTCGATGCTGATCGGAGTCTGTGTCGCGGTCATCTCCACCGGCATCGCCGCCACCGTGGGCTCGGTCGCGGGCTATTTCGGTGGCTGGCGGGACCGGGTGCTGATGTGGGTTGTCGACCTGATGTTGGTGGTGCCCGCGTTCATCCTGATCGCCATCGTCACCCCGCGAACCAAGAACTCGGCGAGCATCCTGATGCTGGTGCTGTTGCTGGCCGGCTTCGGCTGGATGGTCAGCTCGCGCATGGTGCGCGGCATGACACTGAGCCTGCGCGAGCGCGAATTCATCAGGGCGGCAAGGTATATGGGGGTGCCCAGCCGCCGAATCATCGTCGGGCACGTGGTGCCCAACGTGGCGTCCATCCTGATCATCGACGCCGCGCTGAACGTCGCCTCGGCCATCCTGGCCGAAACCGGCCTGAGCTATCTCGGTTTCGGCATCCAGCCGCCGGACGTCTCGCTGGGCAGTTTGATCGCCAACGGCACCCAGTCAGCGACCACGTTCCCGTGGGTATTCCTGTTCCCGGCCGGGGTGCTGGTGCTGATCCTGATGTGCGCCAACCTGACCGGCGACGGTCTGCGTGACGCGCTGGACCCCGGCAGCGCGACGTTGCGGGGCGGCGCCCGGTGAGCCCGCTGCTGGAGGTGACCGATCTGGCCGTCACCTTCCCGGCCGACGGCGGGCCGGTGACCGCGGTGCGCGGCATCAGCTACAGCGTGGACGCGGGCGAGGTCGTGGCCATGGTGGGCGAGTCGGGCTCGGGCAAGTCCGTGTCCGCGATGGCCGTCGTGGGGCTGCTGCCGGAGTACGCCCGGGTGGGCGGCTCGGTGCGGTTGCAGGGCACCGAACTGCTGGGCCTCGCCGACGGGGAGATGTCGCGGTTCCGCGGCAAGTCGGTCGGAATGGTGTTCCAGGATCCGATGTCCGCGCTGACGCCGGTCTACACCGTGGGCGACCAGATCGCCGAGGCGATCGAGGTCCATCAGCCGCGCGGCGAGCGCGGGGCCGCCCGGCGGCGCGCGGTGGAACTGCTCGAACTGGTCGGGATCGCGCAGCCGGAGCGGCGGGCCCGCGCGTTCCCGCACGAGCTCTCCGGCGGCGAGCGGCAACGGGTGGTGATCGCCATCGCGATCGCCAACGATCCCGACCTGCTGATCTGCGACGAGCCCACCACTGCCCTCGATGTCACCGTGCAGGCGCAGATCCTCGAGGTGCTCAAGACCGCACGCGACATCACCGGCGCCGGGGTGCTGATCATCACCCACGACCTCGGTGTGGTCGCCGAGTTCGCCGACCGGGCGCTGGTGATGTACGCGGGCCGCGTCGTCGAGTCCGCGGCGGTGCACGACCTCTACCGCGATCGCCAGATGCCCTACACCGTTGGGCTTTTGGGCTCGGTCCCGCGGCTGGACGCCGCGCAGGGCACCCGGCTGGTGCCCATCCCCGGCGCGCCGCCGTCGCTGGTCAGCCTGGAGCCGGGCTGCCCCTTCGCTCCGCGCTGCCCGCTGGTGATCGACGAATGCCGCGCGCAGGAGCCGGATCTGGTGCCGGTCGGGCCTGAGCACCGGGCCGCCTGCATCCGCACCGACCAGGTCGACGGGCGCAGCGCCGCAGACATCTACGGGGTCCAGACCGCCGCCCGGGCTGCAGAACCCGGCGACTCTGCGGTCGTCGTGCGGGTCCGCGACCTGGTCAAGACCTACCCGCTGACCAAGGGCGTGGTGCTGCGTCGCACGGTCGGCGAGGTGCGCGCCGTCGACGGGGTCAGCTTCGAGCTGAGGAAGGGCCGCACGCTGGGCATCGTCGGCGAGTCCGGCTCGGGCAAGTCGACCACACTACACGAGATCCTGGAACTGGTTGGGCCGCAATCGGGCTCGATCGATGTGCTCGGCAGCGACGTCGCCACGCTGAGCCCCACGAGCCGGCGGGCGCTGCGCCGCGACATCCAGGTCGTGTTCCAGGACCCGGTCGCATCCCTGGACCCGCGGCTCCCGGTCTTCGAACTGGTCGCCGAGCCGTTGCGCGCCAACGGTTTCGACAAGGCCGATACGAATGCACGGGTGGCAGAGCTGTTGGGCATCGTGGGATTGCGCCACGCCGACGCGACCCGCTACCCCGCCGAGTTCTCCGGCGGGCAGAAGCAGCGCATCGGCATCGCCAGGGCGCTGGCGTTGCAGCCCAAGATCCTGGCGCTCGACGAACCGGTATCGGCCCTCGACGTCTCCATCCAGGCGGGGATCATCAATCTGCTGCTCGACCTGCAGGAGCGATTCGGGTTGTCGTATCTGTTCGTCTCCCACGACCTTTCGGTGGTCAAGCATCTGGCCCACGACGTGGTCGTGATGCACGCCGGCAAAATCGTCGAACAGGGCGAGAGTGCGCAGATCTTCGGTGACCCGCAGCACGAGTACACGCGCCGGCTGCTGGGCGCGGTGCCGCAACCGGATCCGAGCAGGCGTGGCTAGCCGCTTGCACCGGAGCCGAACCCGCGCTCACGGCGCCCAGATTGCGTCCAGTGCGTCGATTCGGGGCGGACGGGTGCGGTGGGCGCAGGCTCGATCGCAGGGCTCAGGGCTGGTGGCGGCTTGCCTTGCCGTCGCGCTGGTGGTCTCCGGCTGCTCGGCGATCAACCTGGCGCCCGAGACCGCCACGAAGGCGCGGATCGGCTCGAGCAGCGACGTCAACCCGCGCAATCCCGCGACGCTGCGCGACGGCGGCAACCTGAAGCTGGCGCTCAGCGACTTCCCGCCCAACTTCAACATCCTGCACATCGACGGCAATTCGGCCGAGGTGGCCTCAATGATGAAGGCCACGCTGCCGCGGGCGTTCGTCATCGGTCCCGACGGCTCGACGACCGTCGACACCAACTACTTCACCAGCGTCGAACTCACCGGAACCTCGCCTCAGGTGGTCACCTACACAATCAACCCACGCGCGGTGTGGTCGGATGGCACACCGGTCACCTGGCGCGACATCGCCAGCCAGATCCACGCCCTGTCCGGCGCCGACAAGGCGTTCGAGATCGCCGGGCCCAGCGGCGCGGACCGCGTCGCGTCGGTGACCCGCGGGGTCGACGACCGGCAGGCGATCATGACCTTCGCCAAGCCCTACGCCGAGTGGCGCGGCATGTTCGCCGGCAACGGCATGTTGCTGCCCGCCAGCATGACCGCCACACCCGAGGCCTTCAACACAGGTCAGCTGTCCGGGCCCGGGCCGTCGGCGGGCCCGTTCATCGTTTCGGTCCTCGACCGGACCACGCAACGAATCGTGTTGACGCGCAATCCCACATGGTGGGGGCCACGGCCGCGGCTGGACGCCATCACTTATCTGGTGCTCGACGACGCGGCGCGGTTGCCCGCGCTGCAGAACGACACGATCGACGCCACCGGCATCGCGACGGTGGACCAGCTGGCGATCGCGCAACACACCCAGGGCATCTCGATCCGTCGTGCGCCCGCCCCGAGCTGGTCGCACTTCACGTTCAACGGGGCGCGGGGATCGATCCTGGCCGACAAGGCGCTGCGCATCGCCGTGTCCAAGGGCATCGACCGGCAGACCATCGCCAAGGTCGTCCAGTACGGGCTCACCACCGACCCGGTGGCACTGGGTAATCACATCTACGTCGCGGGCCAACAGGGCTACCAGGACAACAGCGCCGTCGTCCCGTATGACCCGGCCGCGGCGCGACGCGAGCTCGACGCGCTGGGCTGGAAACTCAACGGCCAGTTCCGGGAGAAGGACGGGCACCAACTTTTGATCCGCGATTTGTTCTACGACGCGCAGGGTTCGCGGGCCTTCGCCCAGATCGCCCAGCACAGCCTGGCCCAGATCGGGGTCAAGCTCGACCTGGTGGCCCGCTCGGGCAGCGGCTTCTTCAGCAACTACGTCAACGTCGGGGACTTCGACATCGCGCAGTTCGGCTGGCTGGGCGACGCTTTCCCGCTGTCGTCGCTGACCCAGATCTACCAGTCCGACGGTGCGAGCAACTTCGGCAAGATCGGCAGCCCGCGGATCGACGCCGCGATCGAGCGCACGCTCGAAGAACTCGATCCCGCCAGGGCACGGGCGCTGGCCAACGACCTCGACAAGCTCATCTGGGCCGAGGGATTCAGCCTGCCGTTGACCCAGTCCCCGGGTGACGTGGCGGTGCACAGCACGCTGGCCAATTTCGGCGCGCCGGGTCTGGCCGACCTGGATTACACCGCGATCGGCTTCATGCGGTCCTGAGCCGGCGGAGCAGGGGCGCCGGATACGGCAACCCAGCCTCCACGGCCGCGGCCGTGTCGACCGCTTTCCACAGCAGCCGCACCCCAGTCCGCGGCGGGAGCGCGTCCAGCTCGCGAGCCCGGCCGACGAGCGAGTCGGCCTTGCCGCGCCACACCGCGGCCGCGACGGACAGGGCCGCGGGCTCGCGAAAGTCCAGCGCGCTGTGCGCCATTGTCGGCAGCCTCAGCAGCACCGCATCGGGTATCAGCGATGCGATGCGCTCGGCCACCGCCGGCGGGGTGATCAGGTCGCGGCCGCCGGAGATCAGCACCGTAGGCCAGGCGAACTTCGGCATCTCGGCCACCAGGTCGAACGGCTCTAACTCGAACGACGTTGTCGGGGTGAGGGTTTCACGCAACGCCACCGCAGGATCAAGCGGCAGGCCGTCGGGCTCGGCGGCGTAGTCGAGTTCACGGAATGCGATGCGGCTGACCAGATCGGGTTCGAAGCGGTAAGGCACCTTGCGGTTGAGTATTGCGGTGGAGCGGAACAGCGCTTGCCACAACAGCATTCGCCCGTCCAGCAACAGGTTGAGTTGGCGGTCGAGCAGGGCGGGGCCACCGTATCCGTACATCCTGGCGGCCATCTCGCCGGCGGCGGCGGTCATCACTCCGGCGTCGACAAGCTTGCGCATCTTCGGTGCCAGCGCCGCGGTCTCCGGAGCGTCGCCGGCCAGCAGCACCCCGCGCACGGCGTCGCGCACCATCGCGATGTCGTGGCGCGACAGCAGCGGCGAATCCAGCACCATCGCCCGCACCCGACCGGGATGGCGGACGCCGACGCCGGCCGCGATGTAGGTGCCGTACGAGGTGCCGTAGAGGACGGCCGATTCCACGCGGGCGTCGTCGAGCACGGCGGCGACGTCGTCGACGACCTGGTCGACGGTGATCGCCTCGGGCGGCAGGTCGGCGCCGGAGTCGTCGTGGCGCGACATGCCCACCCCGCGGTGCTCGATCATGATGACGTCGAGGCCGGCCGCGGCGGCGCGCCGCCGGAAGCCCTGGTACATCAGCACCGAGGCCACGCCCGGGCCGCCGGGGATGATCACCAGCGGGTGGGTGGACTTGCGGCCGGCGCGCACGTAATAGAGGTCGAACTCGTCGGCGCTGCCCGGCAAGACCGGTCGGCGCACCGGCCGGACCCCGGGCAGTCGGGCCAGCCTGTCGTGCGTGCGCCGCCGTTTGGCGTTCATGGTCATCGGTGTCGGCCCACCATGGTTCCCTATTCTGCCCAGGGTGGCCGCCGATGGCAGTGCGGCGGCCCGGTTCGGGCCCTGGACCGGGCTAGGCGGTGAGATCGATGCGGTGTGCACTCTTGACGCCGTCATAGCGGCCGGGGCTGCAGGTGAGCACGATCACCTGCCCGTGCTCGCCCACGATGTCGAACACCTCCCCCATCGTCGCCAGCCGATCGGGATCGGTGAACCCGAGCGCATCGTCGACCACCACCGGGACGGTGTCCTCCTTGGCGACCAGCGCGGCGCCGGCGAACCGGGCCAGGATCCCGAGTTGCTCTTTGGCCCCGCCCGAGAGGGATTCGTAGGGCACCGTCACGCCGTCCAAGGTTCGGGTGTGAATGCGCAGGTCGGGGTCGACGTCGACCTCGAAGGTCGGCCCGAACACCGGGCGACCGAGCCGCTGCAGCTCACTGCGGTAGGGATCGACGTAGCGCAGGCGGGTGCTGTCGCGGTGGCGTGCCATCACTGAGCGCAGCAGCTGCGCGGCCCGGGCCCGGCCGCCGATGCGGGCGTGCTCGCCAGTGGCGTGCTCGAGTTCGGTCTCTGCGGCGTCGAGTTTGCCTTGACGGCCCTCGGTGCCGATGACCGAGAGTTCGATGCCGACTTCGCGCAGTGCGCGGGCAGCGTCCTCGTAGCGCTCGCGCAGGGATGCAGCTTCGTCGGTCACTTCCTGCAGTTGGGCGGCCACCGCATCGGGCTCCGCGGCGGCCAACTGTTCGGCCAGCTCCGCGACGCGGCGCTCGGCGGCCTGCGCGGCTACCCGCCCGGCCTCGGCCCCGGCGGCGAGGTCCTCATCGCGGGACGCCTCCCGCTCCCGGGCCAGCCGCTCGGCGGCCGCGGCCAGCTCCGCGCGCTGGGTCTCGGATTTGTCCTGCAAAACCGTTGCTTGAGTAGTGAATTCGGTGAGCCGGGCGTTAGCTGCGGCCGCCTCGCCGCGGGCGGTCTCGCATGCGGCTTTCGCGGCCGTACGAGCCTGCTCGGCCGCGTCGAGTTCGGCACCGGCGGCACCGGCATCGATCGCCTGGAGGCCGGCTTCGCCGTGACGGGCAGTGTTGAGCTGCGCCAGGCGCGAGCGCAGTTGGTCGACATCCTCGTCGCCGCACAAGCCGGCCAACGTGGCGCTCACTTGGTCGCGGGCGTTCTGCAGTTCACGGCGACGCTGAGCCTCCGTGCGCGCCTCGGCGAGGTCTGCCACCGCGCCGCCCGCCAACGCGGCGGTCAGCTCTTGTCGGGCCGCGGCATGTTCGGCTTGCACGTCGAGCGCGGCCGCACCCGGGGTGACCCGCGCGCTCAGCACGCCGGGCACCTCGACCGTGGTGGGGTCGGTCGCGGTGATCGACCAGCTTTCACCTGCCGACAGCGACACCCGTTGGTCGCCGGCGGACAGTTCGACGTCGGCGGCCGCGGTGAACTCGACCACGGCCGAGATCAGTGTCAGCTGAACACCGATGCGGTCGACCGCGGCCGCGGCATCCTCGATTCGCCGGAGCACCTGCTCGGTGACCGCGACCGTGGAAAGCTGTGCACAGATCCGGTCACGGTCACTGTGGAGGGCCTCGATCTTGGCCAGCCGGGCCCGCAGCCGGTCGGCCTCCTCGCGCTCGGCGATCTCGTCCACGGCGCCTTGGGCAACATCGACGCGGCGTTGCGCGTCCAGCAGAACCTCCGTCGCGGCTTCGGCCGCAGCATCGGCGGCTTCGGCGGCTTCGCGCGCCGCCGCCTGCGCCTCGGCGGCTTCGCGCGCCGAGGCCTCAGCGGTGGTGACGGTTGCCGTGCGGGCCGCGATTTCGGTGAGCAGCACCGCGCGCCCGTCGTGGGCGGCGGCTGCGGCGGCGCTCGTCGCACCCGTCGCCGCGGCGACCAGCTGGGCCTCGCGGGCCTGCGCGGTGAGCTCGGCGACGGTGTCGGCCGCGGCCCGTGCGGCGGCCAGGCGCGGCTCGGCGGTCATCCGCTGCTGGGACAACTCGGCGACCTGCTCGGTCAGCGCGGCGTGGCGGCGCACCCGCTCGTCGACCTCGGCGACGGCTGCCGCGCAGACCACCACCTCCGCCTCGGCCTTCGCGAGCCGGGAGATCGCGTTCGCCCACTCTCCGGTGGGGCGCCCGGTCGGGGTGAAGTAGCGCCCGTACTCGGCGTCGATCCTCTCGACCAGGAGCGGCTCGGTTCCCGACAGCGCCGCGTCGGTGCCCGAATGCGCAGCCGCGACGTCCAGCGCACGCGACAGCGCATCGCAGCCGGACAGATTCACCGCGGCGGTCGACGCGCTCTGCAGCACCCGCTGGGCACGCCACAGGTCGGCGTCCACCGTCTCGGCCAGCATCGCCGTGACCCGCTCGTGGGCTTCGTCGCCGGTCAGCTGCTCGCGGTGCGGCGCCAGCACAGTCAGCTCCGTCTCGAACTTCTTGTGGAACCGCTTGCGATAGACGAAACGATAAGGACCGCAGCTGATCTCGGCGCTGACCTCCGAGCCTACGTCGCTGTGGGCAGGCTTGACCTGCTTGACTTCCTTTCTCGTCGACCGGTCCCGGTATTCCAGCAGCAGGTCGAGCGCCTCGATCATCGACGACTTGCCGATCTCGTTGGCGCCGCACACCACGACCACACCGTGGTCGGGAAACGCGATTTCCCGGTGCGCGACGCCACGGTAGTTCGTCAGGACCAGCCGGTGCAGCTTCATGCCGCCCCCCGGTCGGCCAGTCGCAGCAACAGCGCGAGCGCCGCCTGCGCATCGGCGGCGGAGTCGGTATCGCCCTCGCGCGCCGTCGCCACGAGTTCCTCGACGGCCGCGGCGGCGAACCCGCCGATGCCCAGATCGGTGAACTCGCCGTCGGCGGGGATGACGGCGAGGTCGGTGTGCCGGTCCCAAAGTCCGAGCCAGGCGAACAACCGCGCGTATTTGTCCAGACAGGCGTCCAGTGCGGCGCGGTCGGTGACGGTCAGCGAACCGGCCAGCGCGAGCCGCACCACCGTCCGGTCCTTGGCAGCCATCACGTCCAGATCGCGGTCCAGATCAGCGATGTCGCGACTGTTGTCGACCTGACGGCGCAGCGTGGCGAACCGCCAGCGGCCCACCCGCCGGGAGTCCACGGTGACGGCCCGTCGCGGGTCGGTCTCGTCGATGTCGACGATCAGCACATGGCCAGGGTCGGGTTCGACGTCGTCGAAGCTGGTGACCTCCGGGGAACCGGAGTACCAGACCCGGCCACTGCCGCCGACCCGGGTGAGCGAATGCTTGTCGCCCAGCGCCACGTAGTGCACGACGCTCCGGGCCAGCGCGTCGTCGAGCCGGGCGAGCCGGATCAGCGAAGGCTTGTCGCGATCGGGGTCGAGTGCGTCGACACCGCCGTGGGCGAGCAGGATCCGGGTGGCCGTATCCGGGGCCACACCGTCCAGCACGTCGGCGACCAGGTCGGTGGTCGGCACCTTGGACCGCCACGGTGCGGCGACGATCTCCAGCCCGGGCCGGACCTCGTGCACACCTGCCCGGTCGAGGACGGTGACGTTGTCCGGGTGTTCGGCGGTGAACAGCGCGCTGGTGTAGACCGACGAGGCATCGAGGGGATCGTGGTTGCCCGGCAGCAGGTATACGGGAATGCCGATGGCGCGCATGGCTTCCAGGGACTGGCCGACTACCTGGGGGGCCAGCTGGTTGTGTTCGAAGACGTCGCCGGCTACCACGACGAACTCGGCGCCGACCTCGGCTGCCAGCGCGCCCAGGCCGGCCACCGCGTCGCGGCGTGCGGCCGAGTACCGCGGCTGGGCGTCACCGGCGAGAAAATGCCGCGTCATCCCCAGCTGCCAATCGGCGGTGTGCAGGAATCGCATGCCGGCGACCTCCTCTCGGATTGCGTGGCTGTCAGGGCACCGCGAGCCTATGTCCGGCCACCGACAAGAACGGGGACCTCGACCGGCAGGTCTCGGGTGCGCCGTCGCCACCAGCCACGATTCGATGCTGGGCGCCGTGTGCGCATCTCAGCGCCAAGGCCACTCAAATAACTTGTGTCACTTGTGTTTCTGTGGTCACAATTCGGGGTTTCTTGTCGGTGGCCTTGGTTAGTTTTGCGGTGTGAGTGTTGATCGGGAGGCG